>DASRHK010000120.1:0-7495 GCA_035650495.1 Nevskiaceae bacterium
AGGATCAGCGTGATGATCCAGAAGCGCACGATGATCTTGGGCTCGGGCCAGCCCTTGAGCTCGTAGTGGTGATGCAGCGGCGCCATGCGGAAGATGCGCTTGCCGCCGCTGTACTTGAAGTAGCCGACCTGCAGGGCGACCGACACGGTCTCGGCGACGAACACGCCGCCCATCACCGCGAGCACCAGCTCCTGTCGCACCAGCACGGCGACGACGCCGAGCGCCGCGCCGAGCGCGAGCGCGCCGACGTCGCCCATGAACACCTGCGCCGGGTACGCGTTGAACCAGAGGAAGCCGAGTCCCGCGCCGGCGATTGCCGTGCAGAAGATCGCGATCTCGCCGACGCCGGCGATGTACGGGATGCCGAGATAGGTTGCGATCTTCACGTTGCCGGTCGAGTACGCGAACACCGCGAGCGCGGACGCCACCAGCACGCACGGCATGATCGCGAGCCCGTCGAGACCGTCGGTGAGATTCACCGCGTTGCTCGAGCCGACGATGACCAGATACGACCACGGGATGAAGAAGAAGCCGAGCTGGATCGCGACGTCCTTGAACATCGGCACGATCAGCGCCGTCTCGACCGGCGTCTTCGACGTCGCGTAGATCATCGCGGAGGTCGCGAAGCCGGCGAGCGAGAGCCAGAAGTACTTCTGCTTCGCCGACAAGCCCATCGAGCGCTTGTTCTTGATCTTCAGGTAGTCGTCGAAGAAGCCGACGATGCCGAACGAGAGCGTGACGAACAGGGCGAACCACACGAAGCGATTCGACAGATCGGCCCACATCAGCGTGGTCACCGCGATCGCCGCGAGGATCAGCGTGCCGCCCATGGTCGGCGTGCCGGTCTTCTTGAGGTGCGACTGCGGGCCTTCGCTGCGCACGATCTGGCCGAACTTGAACTCGTAGAGCCGCTTGATCATCCACGGCCCGAACGCGAACGAGAAGGTCAGCGCGGTCAGGATGCCGAGGATGCTGCGGAACGTGAGGTAGCTGAAGATGCGGAACGCGCTCTCGTGCGGCTGCAGCCAGAGGGCCAGGTGATAGAGCATCAGTGCGGCGCCTCCACGCTTTCCTGCCGCATCAGCGCAGCGACCACGCGCTCCATGCGCGACGAGCGCGAGCCTTTGACGAGGATGGTGACGCCGGGCTTCAGCAGCGGGCGCAACTCGTTGACCAGCGGATCGAGCGCTTCGAACGCGCGGCTCGACGATCCGAACGCTTTCGACGCTTCCGCCGCCAGCGGACCGAGCGTGAACAGCGCGTCGATGCCGAGCGCGCGCGCCTTCGTGCCGCAATCGCGATGGAGCTGCGCTGCGGACGGGCCGAGCTCCTTCATGTCGCCGAGCACCGCGATGCGCTCGTCGCCCGAATTGGCGAGCAGCTCGAGCGCGGCGGCGACCGAGGTCGGATTGGCGTTGTAGGTGTCGTCGATGATGCGCGCGCCCTCCGGCGTGGTCTTCCAGGTGACGCGGCCGCCGGCGCCCTGCACGTTCGCGAGTCCCGCGGCGATGTCCTGGAGATCGAGGCCCGCGCTGATGCCCGCCGCAGCCGCGGCGAGCGCGTTCGACACGTTGTGCTTGCCCGGCAGCGGGATGCGCACCGCGATGCGTCCGCCCGGCGCCTGCAGATCGAAGCGCATCGCGGTCGGCGCATGAGCAGGCTCGGCGAAAACGTTGAGTGCGCGCACGTCGGCCTGCTCCGAGAATCCGAAGGTGACCGCGTTCGCGGCACCCGCCATCTGCTGCCACAGCGGGAAGTAGAAGTCGTCGCGGTTGATCACGGCGACCTTGCCGGCGCCCAGCGAGGAGAACATCTCGCCCTTGGCTTGCGCCACGCCGTCGCGCGACCCGAAGCCTTCGAGATGCGCGTCGCCGGCTTGCGTGACGATGCCGATGTCCGGCTCGCCGATCCTGCACAGCATCGCAATCTCGCCGTGATGATTCGCACCCATCTCGGTGACGGCGGTGCGATGCTCGGCGCGCAGCTTGAGCAGCGTCAGCGGCAGCCCGATGTGGTTGTTGAGATTGCCCTCGGTCGCGAGCACCGGGCCGTTCGCGGCGAACACCGACGCGAGCATCTGCCGCGTCGTCGTCTTGCCGTTGCTGCCGGTGACCGCGACGAACGGGATCGAGAAATCCTTGCGCCACGAGTGCGCGAGATCCTGCAAGCCCTGCAGCGTGTCGCCGACGACGATCTGCGGGATCGCCGCGTCGACCTGGCGCGACACGAGCGCGCCGACGGCACCGGACTTCGCCGCTTCCGCGACGAATGCGTGGCCGTCGAAGTTCTCGCCCTTCAGGGCGACGAACAGATCGCCTTGCTTGAGGCTGCGGGTGTCGGTGTTCACCGCGTTGTACGCAGCGTCGCTGCCGTGCAGCGACACGCCGATGCGGCGCGCGGCGTCGGAGAGCATTTCCATCATGACGCGCCACCGACGAGACCGCGGACGAAATCGCGATCGCTGAAGCTGCGCACTTCGGAGCCGTAGATCTGATAGGTCTCGTGGCCCTTGCCGGCGATCAGCACGACGTCGTCCTTGCCCGCTTCGCGCACGGCGGCGGTGATTGCAGTCGCGCGATCGTGGATGACGCGCGCCGGAAATCCACTCGGCAATCCGGCCTGGATCTCTGCGGTGATCGCTTCGGGTTTCTCGCTGCGTGGGTTGTCGTCGGTGATGACGACGATGTCTGCGCGCTGCGCGGCCGCGGCGCCCATCAGCGGACGCTTGCCGCGATCGCGATCGCCGCCGCAGCCGAACACGCAGTAGAGCTTGCCCTTCGTGTGCGCGCGCACTGCTGCGAGCACTTGCTCGAGCGCTTGCGGCGTGTGCGCGTAGTCGACGACGACGAGCGGCGCGGCGGCCGGACCGCGGAAGCCTTCGATGCGGCCGGGCACCGTCGTCGCCTGCGACAAGGCCCGCACGGCATTTTCCAACGCGACGCCCTTCACGAGAAGGACCGACAGCGCCGCGAGCAGGTTGTAGGCGTTGAAGCGTCCGAGCAGTTGGCTGTGCAGATGCGCGCGGCCCCAGCTCGAGCGCACGTCGAAGTCGAGCCCGTCGGCGTGCAATTGCAGATCGTGCGCGAGCACGTGGCGCTGCGCCGGCGTCGCTCCGCCGTTCAAGCCGTAGACGATCGCCTCGGGTCCGTGCTCGATCTCGGTCGACCACGCGAGTCCGTACGCGTCGTCGCGATTGAGCACGACGGCGGAGAGCTCGGGCCGCAGGAACAGCCGATGCTTCGCCGCGGCGTACTGCTCGACGGTCACGTGATAGTCGAGATGATCGCGGCCGATGTTGGTGAGCACCGCGACGTCGAACTCGACGCCGGACACGCGATCCTGATCGAGCGCGTGCGAAGAGACTTCGAGCGACGCTGCGCGCGCACCTTGCTCGGCGGCGCGCGCCAGGATGCGCTGCAGCTCGACCGGATCGGGCGTCGTGTGCGAGGTGGTGTCCAGCGTCTGCAGATTGCCGGAGCCGAGCGTGCCGACGTAGGCGCAGCGATCGCCGAGACGCTCGAGCGCCTGCGCGACGAGATGCGCGGTCGAGGTCTTGCCGTCGGTGCCGGTGATGCCGACCGTGAACAGTCGCGACGACGGATGGCCCCAGTAACGCGCGGCGATCTCTCCAACGCGCGACGAGAGCGATTCGACCGCGACCGCGGGAATCTGCGCGCTCGGCGCGTGGACTTCCGGCGTCGGCTCCCAGGCGACGGCAGCCGCGCCCTTCGCGGTCGCCTGACTCAGGAATGCGAGCCCATGCTGGTTGTGTCCCTTGCACGCGAGGAACAGCTGTCCGCGCGCGAGGCGCCGGCTGTCCATCTCCACGCCACTGACGTCGATCGGCGGGATCTGCGACGCGAAGCCGTGGAGCAGGCGCGAGAGCGGCTGGGCGATCATGACGAAGGATCCGGCGGCAGCTGCATCATGCGAGCCGCCGCTTCCATCACGTTCGCGAACACGGGCGCGGCAACGAGGCCGCCGTAGTACTGGCCCGCGGCAGGCTCGTCGATCATCACGAGCCCGACCAGTCGCGGATGCTCGGCGGGCACCATGCCGATGAACACCGACTGGTGCCGGTTCTCGAAATAGCCGCGGCCTTCGTTCTTGCGGATCGTGCCGGTCTTGCCCGCGACCTTGTAGCCCTTCACTTCGGCTTTCTTCGCAGTGCCTTCGTCGGAGACGACGCCCTCGAGCAGATGGCGCACCTGTCGCGCCACGCCGGCAGAGATCGCGCGCTGCACCGTCTCGCCGCGCTGCTGATCGAGGATCGACAGCTGCGGCATCAGTCCGTCGTTGGCGATCGCGCAGTACGCGCGCACGAGCTGCAGCGCGTTCACCGACACTCCGTAACCGTAGGACGCAGTCGCTGTGCCGGTCTCGCCCCAGCGCGCGAACGGCGCGAGCACGCCATTGGCTTCGCCGCGGAAACCGGCGGTCACTGGCGTGCCGATGCCGAAATTGCGATAGCCGGTGTAGATCGCTTCCGGGCCCATCTGCAATCCGATCTTCGCCGCGCCGATGTTGCTCGACACGGCGAGCAGCGTCGCGAGATCGACGACGCCGTGCGCGTGCGTGTCGTGGATCGTGAGGCCGCGATTCACCGTCCACACGCCCTTGCCCGTGTCGACGTGATCGCTCTCGTGCACCGAGCCGAGCTCCAGCCCGCGCGCGATGAGCAGCGGCTTGATCGTCGAGCCGGGCTCGAAGACGTCGGTGACCGCGCGATTGCGCAGGCCAGCGGAGGCGCGCTCTTCGGGACGATTCGGGTTGAAGCCAGGCTGGTTGGCGATCGCGAGGATGTCACCGGTGCGCGAATCGGCGACGACGACGAGTCCGCCTTTCGCGCGGTTCTGCGCGACCGCCGCCTTGAGCTCGCGATACGCGAAGTACTGCAGCCGCAGATCGAGCGCGAGCAGCACGTCCTGTCCCGGCTGCGCGGCTTGCATGTCTTCGCCTTCCTCGACGACGCGTCCGGTGCGATCGCGGATCACGCGCCGCGCGCCGGCTTTTCCGGCGAGCACGGATTCCTGCGACGCCTCGATGCCTTCCTGCCCGCGATCGTCGAGATCGGTGAAGCCGACGACGTGGCCGGCGATCTCGCCGGCCGGATAGTAGCGACGATACTCGCGCTGGCTGAACAGGCCCGGCGCCTTGAGCGCCATGATGCGCGCCGCTTCCTCGGGGCTGATCTGTCGGCGCAGGTAGACGAACTGCTTGCCGGAGCGCTCGGTGAGGAAGTCCTTGAGCTCGCGCTCCTTCATGTCGAGCAGCCGCGCGAGCGCGGGGAGATATTCCGGCGCCGCCAGCAATTCCGACGGGATCGTCCACAGCGAATCGGCGGGCGCCGACAGCGCGAGTGCCTCGCCGCGGCGATCGCGGATCGCGCCGCGATGCGGCGGCACTTCGACCACGCGCACCGAGCGCTTGTCGCCCTCGTGCGCGAGGAAATCGCGCTGGAGGATCTGCAGCTCGAACGCGCGCACGAGCACGATGCCGGCACCGAACGCGAGCATTCCCTGCACGAGCAGATTGCGCCAGCCGCGCACTTCGCGGACGACGAGCGCGGACGCGGCCTTCACGGCTGCGCCTCCGTGATCACCGCGTCCTTCGGGGCCGTCATCGACAGCTTCTCGCGCGCGATCTGCTCGACGCGGCCGTGATTGGCGAGCGTGGCTTCCTCGAGCTGCAGCTGCGACCACTCGGTCTCCAGGCGCTCGCGCTCTGCGCGCAGATCGGTGAGCTCGGTGACCAGGCGTCGATTCTCGTGCTTGGTCTTGACCACGAGCACCGCGGAAACGAGCACGCCGATGCCGACGATCGCGAGCAGCATGATCTGGCTGCGCTTCACTTGCGCTTCTCCGCGACGCGAAGAACGGCGCTGCGGGCGCGCGGATTGGCCGCGGCTTCCTCGTCGGTGGGGAAGTAGCGGCCGACCTTCTCGAGATTCTCCGCGTCGCGCATGAACCGCTTCACGATGCGGTCTTCCAGCGAATGGAAACTGATGACCGCGAGGCGACCGCCGGGTTCCAGGATCGACGCGGCTTGCGCGAGCGCCATCGACAGGCGCTCGAGCTCGCGGTTGATGAAGATGCGGATCGCCTGGAAGCTGCGCGTCGCCGGATGGATCTTCTGGCGCGGGCCGCGATGCGCGTCGAGGACGATCTGGGCGAGCTGACCGGTCGTCTCGATGCGCTGTTCGGCGCGCGCGGCAACGATCGCGCGGGCGATGCGCCGGCTGTCGCGCTCCTCGCCGCATTTCCACAGCACGTCGGCGATCTCGAGGTCGGTCGCGCGCGCGAGCCACTGCGCCGCGCTCTCGCCGCTGCCCGGATCCATCCGCATGTCGAGCGCGCCGTCGCGCAGGAAGGAGAAGCCGCGGGCGGGATCGTCGAGCTGCGGCGAGGAGACGCCGAGGTCGAACAAAGCGCCGGCCACGTGGCCGGCGATCTTCTCCGCTTCCGCGACCCGCTCGAGCTCTGCGAAATTGGCGTGATGGATTCGGAAGTTCGCGACGCCGGGGAACAGCTTCCACGCGTGCGCGACGGCTTCGGGATCCTGATCGAGCGCGTGCAGGAATCCCGTGCCTTCGAGCTTTTCGAGGATGGCCGCGCTGTGGCCGCCGCGCCCGAACGTGGCATCGAGGTAGATGCGATCGCGGCGCGGCGCGATCCCGGCGATCGCTTCGTTGAGCATCACCGGTGCGTGTGAATCCATGGGACTAGTGCGCGCTGCGCGGTTGCGGAGTGCGGTGATGGAGCGCGGCACGCGTCCTCACCGCTTCAACAACGCGAACGCATCGGCGAGGTTCTCCGCAGCCGGCGCGCCGCCGAACTTCTTCTGCCACGACGATTCGGACCAGACGTCGAACCGCTTGATCTGGCCGACCACCATCACCGTGCCGTCGAGCGCCGCGTACTTGCGCAGCAATTGCGGCAGCAGCACGCGACCCTGCTTGTCGACTTCGGTCTCGACCGCGTGGCCGATGAACACTTCCTTCAGCACGTCGGCCTTGACACGATCCTCGAGGCCTTCGATCTGCTCGGCGAGGCGGTGGAATTCGGAAGCGGGATAGATCTCGAGGCAGGGCTTGTGCGCGCGGGTGATGAACACGTTGGCGCCATCGAGCTGCGCACGGAAGCGCGCGGGGATCGCAAGGCGACCCTTGTCATCAATGCTGAGTTGATGAGATCCCGCGAACACCCAAGCCCCCTTTGTCGGAGAAAGCGGCCTCCACCACTTTTCCCCATTTGCCTGCCCGTGCTGTGCACTGTATTCCACTTGAAACCACAATGCAAGCGGCTTTTTCTAGGCGGATCAGGGACTTAAGCGTTTTATCTCATTGTGGATATGTCTGTGTGAAAACAATCGCTTAGCAATGGCTCCTAACGCGAGTTCTCAATAAGAACGGAAAAGGCCCGCCGAAGCGGGCCTTGGGACAGAAGGAGTCAACCTGTAAGCCGGGTTCTGTCGAGAACAACCATTCCTCTGCGAC
>DASRHK010000121.1:0-31442 GCA_035650495.1 Nevskiaceae bacterium
ATGGTTGCCCGCAACCTGGAGGTTGCGCGCGGCGACCGTGCGATCCTCCGGGACCTGAGTTTCACGATCGCGCCGGGGGAAGCGCTGCACATCTGCGGTCGCAACGGCGCGGGCAAGACGAGCCTGCTGGAAGTCCTCGCGGGACTGCGTCTTTCCGAATCCGGCGAGCTCTCGGGTGGTCCGCAGCCAGGCGACATGCACTACGTCGGCGTGCGCAACGCGCTGTCGCCGATGCTGACGCCGCTGCAGAACCTCGAGTTCTGGTGCGGCCTGAATGGAATCGACGCGAGCGGCGCGGTCGATGCGCTCAAAGTATTCGCCGTCGCGCCGTATCGACATCGACCGTGCCGGACCTTGTCGAACGGACAGCGCCGCCGCGTCGCGCTCGCGCGTCTGTTGCTCGCGCCGCGCGCGTGGTGGCTGCTCGACGAGCCGCTCAACGCGCTCGACCATGCGGGCGCCGAGCTGCTCGTCCATTTCCTGAGCACGCATCTGCGCAACGGCGGCGCTGCCGTCATCGCGAGTCATCAATCGTTGCCGGCTCACGTCGACGGACTGCGCCGACTGGACCTCGCATGATGGGCTCCGCACTCGCAGTGTTGCGCCGCGAAGCGCAGCTCGCATTTGCGCGCCGAGGGGAGGTCATCCAGCCGCTGCTGCTCTACGTGCTGATCGTCACCTTGTTCGGCCTCGGCGCCGAGCCGAACAGTCCGGTGGTGCAGAAAGCCGCCGCGGACATCGTCTGGATTGCAGCGCTGCTGTCGAGCCTGCTCGGACTCGATCGGCTGTTCCGCGACGACCTGGAGGACGGCACGCTCGAGCAATGGCTGATCGCACCGGCGCCGGCGACGGAGATCGTCGCGCTCAAGCTGTTCGCGCATTGGCTGCTCACCGGGCTGCCCCTGACGCTCGGCGCGCCGCTGCTCGCGTGGATGCTCGCGCTCCCGACCTATCCCGCATCGATCCTCGCGCTGACGCTGCTGCTCGGCAGCGTCGTCCTCGTGCTGATCGGTGGTTTCGCGGCGGCGCTGACGGTCGCGATGCCGCGCGCCGGCGCGATCCTGCCGCTGCTGATCCTGCCTCTCATGTGCCCGATCGTGATCTTCGGCACCGGCGCCGTGCGCTCGGCGATGCACGGCTGGCCCGTGAGTGCTCCGTTATACTTTCTCGGCGCAATCGCCGTGCTCGGGATCACCTTGATTCCCTGGGCGGTCGCCGCCGCACTCCGCAACGCGTTGGACTAACTCCCATGTGGACCTGGCTGCACCGGCTGGCTTCGCCACCGACGTTCTACCGCTTTTCGGAAGCGGCGGGCGGCGTCTTCGGCTGGGCGGCGGCAGGGCTCGCGCTGATCGGGCTTTTCGGCGGCCTCGTGCTCGCGCCGGCCGATTATCAGCAGGGCGACGCGTTCCGCATCATCTATGTACACGTGCCCTCGGCGTGGCTGTCGTTGCTGACCTACACGCTGATGGCGGTCGCCGGCGCGATCGCGCTGATCTGGCGCATCAAGCTCGCCGAGTGCGTGCTCGTTTCCGCAGCGCCCGTCGGTGCGAGCTTCACCGCGCTCGCGCTCGCAACGGGCATGCTCTGGGGCAAGCCGATGTGGGGCGCGTTCTGGGTGTGGGACGCGCGGCTCACATCGGAGCTGGTGTTGCTCTTTCTCTATCTCGGCGTGATCGCGCTGTCCCAAGCGCTCGAGGATCCGCGCGCTGCCGCGCGTGCTTGCGCGCTGCTCGCAGTCGTCGGCGTGATCAACGTGCCGATCGTGCATTACTCGGTCGAGTGGTGGAACTCGCTGCACCAAGGCTCGACCGTGTCGCGGCTGGGCAAGCCGGCGATTGCCGGATCGATGCTCTGGCCTCTGCTGGTGATGACGGCTGCGTTCAGCTGCTTCCTCGGCTGGGCGCTGTGCCGGCGCGCACAGACTGAGCTGTTGCGACGCGAGCGCACTTCAACGTGGGTGCGCGAGCTCGGCGAGGCTGTCCATGTCTAGCAACTTCTGGAACATGGGCGGCTACGCACTGTACGTCTGGGGCAGCTATGGCCTCGCGGCGGTCGTGTTCGCATGGAACGTGATCGCCGTTCGCGCGGGACGACGCGCGGTGCAGCGGCGCCTCGTCGAAGAGATCGAGACCGATCGTGGCAATGACTAGGCGTCAGCGACGCATGACCGCCGTGGGCGCGCTGCTCGCGGGGCTCGCGCTCGCCACCGGGCTCGGCGTCACCGCTTTCAAGAAGAACCTGATGTATTTCTACACGCCGAGCGATCTCGCGACCGGGACCGTCGGGCCCGGGCAGAAGCTGCGCCTCGGCGGTCTCGTCGAGCGCGGCAGCGTGAAGCATGGCGACGGGCTCAACGTCGAGTTCGTGCTCGGCGATTGCATGCACTCGCTGCCGGTGCGCTACGACGGCATCCTTCCCGATCTGTTCCGCGAAGGGCAGGGCATCGTCGCGACCGGAACGCTCGACGCGAGCGGCCGCTTCGTCGCCGACGAGGTCCTCGCCAAGCACGACGAGAACTACATGCCGCCGCAGCTCGCGAAGTCGCTGAAGGACGGATCGGGGCATTCCTGCGCGCCGTTCAAGTCCGTCATGGGCGCGAGCCAATGATTCCGGAGCTCGGACATTACGCGCTGATCCTTGCGCTCGGCGTCGCGATGCTGCAGGTGATCTTGCCGATCTATGGCTGGCGCTCCCGCGACGCCGCAGCGCTCGCCGCGGGCCCGACCGCCGCGCTCACGCAAGGCGCGCTCGTCGCGCTCGCATATTTCTGCCTCACGTGGTCGTTCGTGCACAACGATTTCTCGGTGCTCTACGTCGCGTCGAACTCGCACTCCGAATTGCCGCTGATGTATCGCATCACGGCGGTGTGGGGCGCGCACGAAGGCTCGATCCTTCTGTGGCTCCTGATGCTGTCGGGCTGGAGCTGCGCGGTGGTGCTCGCGGGACGCCGCTTGCCCGCCGACATCCTCGGGCTCGTCAGTGCCGTACTCGGGCTCATCGGGGTCGGCTTCCTGCTGTTCTTGTTGATCACCTCGAATCCGTTCGCGCGCTTGGTTCCTGCCGCCGCGGAAGGCCGCGATCTCAATCCGCTCCTGCAGGATCCCGGCATGGCGATCCATCCGCCGATGCTCTACATGGGCTATGTCGGCTTCTCGGTCGCGTTCGCGTTCTCGATCGCCGCGTTACTCACGGGTCGGCTCGATTCGGCCTGGATGCGCTGGACGCGGCCGTGGACGACGCTCGCGTGGACGTTCCTCACGATGGGCATCACGCTCGGATCATGGTGGGCATATAACGAGCTCGGCTGGGGCGGCTGGTGGTTCTGGGATCCGGTGGAGAACGCGTCGTTCATGCCGTGGCTCGTCGGCACCGCGCTGATCCATTCGCTCGCGGTGACCGAGAAGCGCGGCTTGCTGAAATCCTGGACCGTGCTGCTCGCGATCCTCGCGTTCGCGCTCTCGCTGCTCGGGACGTTCCTGGTTCGCTCCGGCGTGCTCGTGTCGGTGCACGCGTTCGCCTCCGATCCGGCGCGCGGCATCTTCATCCTGGCGTTCCTCGCGATCATGGTCGGCGGCGCGCTCGGGCTCTACGCGTGGCGCGGGCCGAAGCTCGTCGCCGAAGGCGAGCTGCCGTTCTGGTCGCGCGAGTTCCTCCTGCTGCTCAACAACATCTTCCTGGTCGTCGCGGCCGCGGCGGTGCTCGCGGGCACGCTGTCGCCGATCATCGCGGAGAGCTTCAACTACAAGATGTCGGTCGGCCCGCCGTTCTTCGGCACCGTGTTCCCGATGTTCGTGGTGCCGCTGCTCGCGCTCGTCGCGTTCGCATCGGTGATCTCCTGGAAGCGTGGACGTTGGGACGAAGCGGCGCGGCGCATGCGCATTCCGGCGTTCAATGCAGTCCTGGCGCTCGCGTTGCCGTGGTTGCTCGAGCATCGCGGCACGATCGTCGCGTGCGCGGGCGCGACGCTCGCGGTCTGGGTGATCGGCGCCACGCTGGTCGAGCCGATCCGCCGCATCCGCGCCAAGGCCGGCATTCCGCGCGCCATTGCCGGCATGACGCTCGCGCATCTGGGCCTTGGCGTGTGGGCGCTCGGCGTCGCGTTCGTCTCCAGTTTCAGCGTCGAGCGCGACGTGCGTCTCGCAAAGGGTGCGTCGGCGTCGCTCGGTGGCTACGAGTTCACGCTCAACGACGTGCAGCGCGAGAGCGGCCCGAACTACGACGGCGATCGCGGATCGGTCAGCGTGCGGCGCAACGGCGCGTCGATCGCGGAGCTCGCGCCCGAGAAGCGGCTCTATCACTCGCAAGGGCAGGTGCAGACGGAATCGGCGGTCGATCACAACCTGCGTCGCGATTTGTACGTCTCGCTTGGCGAAGCGGTCGGCGATCAGGGCGAGTGGACGCTGCGCCTGTACTACAAGCCGATGATGCGGATGGTCTGGCTCGGCGGCGTGCTCATGTTCCTCGGCGGATTGCTCGCGGCGACCGACCGACGCTATCGCCTCGCGGCGGCGCGACACCCCGCGCCCGCGGATGCGCTGACCGCGTGAAAGCCCGTTACCTCGTTCCCGTCGCGATCCTCGCGGCGCTGCTCGTGTTCCTCGGGATTGGCCTGTCGCGCGATCCGCGGGAGATCCCGTCGCCGCTGATCGGCAAGCCGGCGCCGTCGTTCACACTGCCGGGCCTCAACGGACAACCGCCGCAGATGACCGAGCAGAACCTGCACGGCCGTCCGCTGCTGGTGAATTTCTTTGCGAGCTGGTGCCAGGGCTGTCAGGTCGAGCATCCGTTGCTCCTGCAGCTTTCGCAGCAAGGCGTCGAGATCGTCGGCATGGATTACAAGGACACCGACGCCGACGGCGCCGCGTGGCTCGCGCGTCACGGTAATCCGTATCGCGCGGTGATCGCCGACGCAAAAGGGAGCGCGGGACTCGATTGGGGCGTCTACGGCGTTCCCGAGACCTACGTGCTCGATGCGAGCGGCACCATCGTGTTCAAGCAGATCGGGCCGGTCACCGAAGAAGTCTGGCGCGACAAGATCGCTCCGCTGCTCGGCGTGCGGCGATGAGGACTGCGATCGCGCTGTTCTTGGTCGCGATCGGCGCGGCACACGCGGCCGATTTGAGCGCCGATCAGGACGCGCGT
Organism: Nevskiaceae bacterium; assembly: GCA_035650495.1. Classification (GTDB taxonomy): domain Bacteria; phylum Pseudomonadota; class Gammaproteobacteria; order Nevskiales; family Nevskiaceae; genus DASRHK01. Next base: position 5,146 of record DASRHK010000121.1, read on the forward strand.
TATCAAGCGCTGATCCAGGAGCTGCGCTGTCTCGTCTGCCAGAACCAGAGCATCGCCGAATCGAACGCTCCGCTCGCGGCAGATCTGCGTGATCAAGTCTCCGCGCAGATCATCGCAGGCAAGAGCGACGACGAGATCCTCGACTATCTCACCGCGCGCTACGGCGACTTCGTGCGCTATCGACCGCCGCTGAACTCGCGAACGTTCCTGCTCTGGTTCTCCCCGGGATTGCTGCTGATCGCGGGACTCGCGATCGCGTGGCGCGTCGCGCGACGTCGCGCGGACGTGGCCGCCGCGCCGGCGGTCGACCAGAGCAAAGTGCAAGAGCTGTTGCGGCGAGTCGAGGAGCACAAATCATGATGCTCGGCATCCTTGTCGTGATGCTGACGCTGGTCGCTGCGATCGCGCTGACGCGGCCGTGGTGGAGCAGCGCGTTCGCGCAGCGGATGTCGCGCGAGCGCGCGAACGTCGTCGTCTATCGCACGCGGCTCGCGGAGATCGAGCACGAAGTCGCCGCGGGAAATGTCGACGCGGAATCCGCGCAGGCGCTGAAGCTCGAGCTGCAGCAGCGGCTGCTCGCGGACGCGGCGCAGGAATCTCCGTCCGACGCTGTTACGCAACGTTCCTCGATGCGCGTCGCGCTGTTCGTCGGCGTCTTCCTACCCATATTCGCGGGTGTCTGGTACTACGCCAACGGCAGCTGGCGCGCGCAGGAGGCGCTCGCGCACGGCGGCGCGATGCCCGATCCGCAGCAGGCTCAGATCGAAGGCATGGTGCAGAGCCTCGCGCAGCGCTTGCAGCAGAATCCCGACGACGCGGAAGGCTGGTCGATGCTCGGCCGCTCGTACTTCGTGCTCAAGCGCTACAGCGAATCCGCGCAGGCGTACGACCGCGCGAATCAGTTGAAGCAAGCCAACGATCCCGATCTGCTCGTTGCCGAGGGCGCGGCGATCGCGCTCGCAGCCGACGGCGATCTCTCCGGCAAGCCGCGCGAGCTGTTCGATGCGGCGCTCAAGCTCGATCCGGATCACCTGCGCGCGTTGTGGTTCGCGGGGCAGGCCGCGGCGCAAGCGGGCGATGCCGCGACCGCGCAGGCGCACTGGCAGCGATTGCTGAAACAGAACCTGCCGGACGATCTGCGCGCCACCGTCGAGGATCAGTTGCGTGAGATCGGCGCCGCGCCGGAAGCAGCGCTCGCAAAAGTCGCTGCGGGCGGGCCGAGCCTGCACGTGAAAGTCGACGTCGCGCCGGCCCTCGCGGGCAAGCGCAAGCCCGATCAGGTGCTCTACGTGTTTGCCAAGGCGGCGCAAGGCCCGCCGATGCCGCTCGCGGTCCAGAAGCTGCGGCCGCAGTCGTGGCCGGTCGAGCTCACGCTCGACGATTCGATGGCGATGGCGCCGGCGTTGAAGCTCTCCGGCTTCGATCGCTGGATCGTCACTGCGCGCCTGGGTGCGGAAGGCTCGCCGATGGCGCAGCCCGGCGATCTGCAGGGGCAGGTCGTGGTATCGCGCGGCGCTTCGCCGCAGAATGTCGACGTCGTGATCTCCGAACAGGTCCCATAGCCATGACGACTCTCACGCTCGAGAAGATGCCGGCCACCGGCGCCAACTATCTCAAGGCGGCGCTCTCGCTCTCGCGCAAGGCCGAAGGCGCAGTCGCGATCCCGTCCCTGTCGGCGACGCTGCCGGAGTTGCGCGTCGATCCGGCGCAGCTCAACGCGTATCGCGAGATCTGCGGGTTCGCCGCCGGCGAAACGCTGCCGATCACGTTCCCGCAGGTGATCGCCGCGGCGATCCAGATGCATCTGCTCAATCAACCCGGATTCCCGATCCCGCTGATCGGGCTCGTGCACCTGCGCAACAAGATCGAGCAGCAGCGGCCACTGAAAGCGGACGAGTCGTTCGCCGTGAACGTCCGCATCGAGGGCGAGGGCAGCCAGCACAGCGACAAGGGCCTCGAGTTCGACATCGTCACGACGTTCTCCGTCGGCGACGAAGAGCTCTGGCAATGCGCGGCGACGGTGCTTCATCGTGCGAAGAAGAAATCGGAGAAGCCGTCGGGCAAGAAGCCGGTCGCCAAGGGCGACGACGCGCTGCACCACTACGAAAGCTTCGACGCGCCTGAGGACATCGGCCGTCGCTACGGCCGCATCTCCGGCGACATGAATCCGATCCATCTGTATCCGCTCACCGCGCGATTGTTCGGGTATCCCAAGGCGATCGCACACGGCATGTGGTCGCTGGCGCGCTGCGCGGCGATCCTCGAGCCTCATCTGGGCGCCGCGCCGCGGCGGCTCGACTGCGCGTTCAAGCAGCCCTTGTTCCTGCCGGGCCGCGTCGCGCTGAAGCACCACTCCGTCGCTGCAGGCATCGATTTCAGCTTGTTGGCGCGCAACTCCGACAAGGTTCATCTGGTCGGAAGCTTGCTGCGCTAAACTAGCGCCCCGCGGGAAGTTTTGGGGCACCGCCCGCGGACAGAACAAGGAGCGAACATTGCGTATCCGCAAGGCTGTCTTTCCGGTGGCGGGCCTCGGCACCCGCTTCCTTCCGGCGACGAAGGCCAGTGCGAAGGAGATGCTGCCGATCGTCGACAAGCCGCTGATCCAGTACGCCGTGGCCGAAGCGATCAGCGCCGGCGCCCAGGAGCTGGTGTTCATCACCGGGCGCAGCAAGAACTCCATCATGGACCACTTCGACAAGGCCTATGAGCTGGAGACCGAGCTCGCCAATCGCAAGAAAACGGCGCTGCTCGAAACCGTCAAAGAGATCCTTCCGCCTGGGGTGACCTGCATCTTCATCCGCCAAGCCGAGGCGCTCGGCCTCGGTCATGCCGTGCTCTGCGCCGCGCCCGCCGTCGGCGACGAGGATTTCTCCGTCCTGCTGGCCGACGACCTGATCGACGGCCGTTTGCGTCCATGCCTCACGCAGATGCAGCGCGTGTATCAGGAGTACGGCACCAGCGTGATCGCCGTGCAGCGCGTGCCTCAGGAAGACGTGTCGAGCTATGGCATCGTCGAAGTGCAGCCGATCGGCCCTGGGCTGGGCGAGATCCGTCGCATCGTCGAGAAGCCCAAGCCCGAGGACGCGCCGTCGAACCTCGCGGTGGTCGGTCGCTACATCCTGACGCCCCGCGTGTTCGGGCTGCTCGAGCGCACGCCGCGCGGGCAGGGCGGCGAGATCCAGCTGACCGACGCGATCAGTGCGCTGCTCCAGGAGCAGACGGTGCTCGCGTACGAGTTCGAAGGCGTGCGTTACGACTGCGGCAGCAAGCTCGGCTATCTGAAAGCCAACGTCGAGTACGCGCTGAAGCATCCGGAGCTCGCGGAGGAGTTCCGCGAGTACCTGACCGGGTTCACGGAGCCCTGGCATCAGAAGACGGTGACCAAGCTCAAGGCGTAAAGGACAGCCATGACAGGTTCGAAATACCTGAGCCTGCTGCAAAGCAGTTCCATCCAGGGCGGCAACGCGCCCTACGTCGAGTCGTACTACGAGCAGTACCTGGAGGATCCCGAATCGGTCGATCCGGGATGGCGGGAATATTTCCGCAGCATCCAGGCCGGCGCCGCCGACGTGCCCCATCAGCCGGTCGTCGAGCGCTTCGAGAAGCTCGCGCGCGAGCCGCATCGGATCATCGCGGCCGAGGCGGGCTTCGATGCGCGAGCCGCGGAGAAGCAAGCCGGCGTCCTGCGACTCATCAACTACTACCGCGTGCGCGGCCACCAGCTCGCGAAGCTCGACCCGCTGGGCTTGGCGCCGATGGATCCGATCCCCGATCTCGATCCCGCCTTCCACGGCCTCGACACGCACGACATGGACACGGTGTTCAACACCGGCTCGCTGGCTGCGGCCGATCGTCTGCCGCTGCGCGAGATCATCAAGATCCTGAAGGCGGTGTACACGGACACGATCGGTGCGGAGTACATGTATCTCACCGAGACGGCCGAGAAGCGCTGGATCCAGAAGCGCCTCGAGGCGGTCGCGTTCAAGCCGAAGCTCACCACCGAGCGCAAGAAGGAAACGCTGAAGCAGCTCGTCGCCGCCGAAGGCCTCGAGCGGTATCTGCACAACAAATACGTCGGCCAGAAGCGCTTCTCGCTCGAAGGCGGCGATTCGCTGATCCCGGCGATGGACGAAGTGATGCGCGCGTGCGCGGATCGCGACGTCGAAGAGCTCGTCATCGGCATGGCGCATCGCGGGCGTCTCAACATGCTGGTGAACGTGCTCGGCAAGTCGCCGAAGGAGCTGTTCGCGGAGTTCGAGGGCAAGTACAACGTCGATGCGCTCGCCCAGGCCGGCGACGTGAAGTACCACATGGGCTTCTCGACCGACGTCGAGATCCTCGGCAAGCGCCTGCACCTCGTGCTCGCGTTCAACCCGTCGCACCTCGAGATCGTCAATCCGGTCGTCGAGGGCAGCGTGAAGGCGCGCCAGACGCGCCGCCGCGACGAGCAGGGCGATCGTGTGGTGCCGGTGCTGATCCACGGCGACGCGGCGTTCGCGGGCCAGGGCGTCGTGATGGAGACGATGCAGCTGTCGCACTCGAAGGGCTATTCGACGGGCGGCACGCTGCACTTCATCGTCAACAACCAGATCGGCTTCACCACGCCCAATCCGATCGAAGCGATCCCCGGCAAGGAATCGCGCACGTCGCGCTACTGCACCGACCTCGCCAAGATGGTCGAAGCGCCCGTCTTCCACGTGAACGGCGACGATCCCGAAGCCGTCGTGTTCATCACGCGGCTCGCCATGGATTTCCGCAACGAGTTCCACCGCGACGTCATCGTCGACGTCTGCTGCTATCGCCGCCTCGGCCACAACGAAGCCGACGAGCCCGCCGTCACGTCGCCCGTGATGTACGACGCGATCCGCAAGCATCCGACCACGCTGCAGATCTACGCCGGCAAGCTCGCGGCCGAAGGTGTCGCTTCGAAAGAAGAAGCAGAGCAGCTGGTCAAGGCGTACCGCGACGGGCTCGATCAGGGCGTGAACATCGCGCGCGTGACGCTGGGCCTGGTCGGCAACAAGCACACTGTCAACTGGGGCAAGTACAAGTCCGGCGGCTGGGATACGCCGGCGGATACGTCCGTCAGCCTCGACGTGCTGCGCTCGCTGCACGAGCGGCTGTCGAAGCTGCCGCAGAATTTCACGTTGCACCCGCGCGTCGCGAAGATCTACGAGGATCGCGCGAAGATGGCCGCGGGCGAGCTGCCGATGGATTGGGGCTTTGCCGAAACGATGGCGTATGCGGCGCTGATCAACGAAGGCTTTGCAGTGCGCCTGTCGGGCCAGGATTCGCGGCGCGGCACGTTCTTCCATCGCCACGCGTCGGTCTACGACATCAAGACCGGCGATCGCTACACGCCGCTCGCGCATATCGACGCCGAGAAGAACCGCTTCGTCGTCAACGACACGCTGCTCTCCGAAGAAGGCGTGCTCGGCTTCGAGTACGGCTACAGCACCACCGATCCCGATGCGCTGGTGATCTGGGAAGCGCAGTTCGGCGACTTCGCCAACGGCGCGCAGGTCGTGATCGACCAGTTCATCGCTGCCGGCATGGCGAAGTGGGGACGGCTGTGCGACCTCGCGCTGTTCCTGCCGCATGGTTACGAGGGTCAGGGCCCCGAGCATTCGTCCGCGAGGCTCGAGCGCTATCTGCAGTTGTGCGCCGAGAACAACATGCAGGTGTGCGTGCCGTCGACGCCGGCGCAGATGTTCCACATGATCCGCCGCCAGATGAAGCGCAGCTACCGGCTGCCGCTCGTGGTGATGACGCCGAAGTCCCTGCTGCGTCATCCACTGTCGACGTCGACGCTCGCGGATCTGTCGAGCGCGCAGTTCCAGCCGATCATTCCCGAAGTCGAGCCGCTGAAGGCCGACCAGGTGAAGCGCATCGTGTTCTGCTCGGGCAAGGTCTACTTCGATCTGTTCCAGGCGCGGCAGAAAGACAAGCTCGGCAACGTCGCGATCGTACGCGTCGAGCAGATCTACCCGTTCCCGCGCGAGCAGTATGAAGCCGTGCTCGCCGCGTATCCGAAGGCGACCGAGGTCGTCTGGTGCCAGGAAGAGCCGGAGAACCAGGGCGCGTGGTATCAGGTGAAGCATCGGCTGCAGGTGTATCTCAAGCCGCAGCACCAGATGCTGTACGCGACGCGCAAGGGCTCGGCGTCGACCGCCGTGGGGTACAGCAAGGTGCATGCGAAAGAGCAGGAAGAAGTGGTGCGCGAAGCGCTGACCGCCGGCAAGCCGGTGGGCCGCGTCGCCTGACGAGAAGTCCACGAGAACGCCATGACCATCGAAATCAAAGTCCCGAATCTTCCGGAATCCGTCACCTCTGCGGTCGTCGCGACCTGGCACGTCAAGGCCGGTGAGCCGGTCAAGCGCGAGCAAAACCTGGTCGACCTCGAGACCGACAAAGTCATGCTCGAAGTGCCCGCCGTCGCTGACGGTGTGCTGAAGGAATGGAAAGTGCAGCCCGGCGCGACGGTGAAGGCCGGCGATGTCCTGGGCGTGCTCGCCGAGGGTGCGGCGACGGCGACACCTGCCGGCGCTACGAAATCCGAAGCGCCGAAGCCGGCGGCCGCAGCTGCAGCGGCGTCGAGCCTGGCTTCGGGCGACGACTCGCAGAGCCCGGCCGTGCGCAAATTGCTAGCGGAGATGGGTATCTCCGCTGAAGGGATTCCCGCGAGCGGCAAGGGCGGCCGGCTGACCAAGGAAGACGTCGAGGCCTTCGCCAAGTCGAAGAAGAACGGTGGCGGCGCGGCTGCTCCGGTGGCGGCGAAGCCGTCTGCGCCAGCGCCGGGAATGAAGCCCGCAGGATCGCGTGAAGAGCAGCGGGTGCCGATGACGCGCATCCGCGCGCGCATCGCCGAGCGCCTGATCGAAGCGCAGAACACCGCCGCGATGCTGACGACCTTCAACGAGGTCGATCTGAAAGCCGTCAACGATCTGCGCGCGAAGTACAAGGACAGCTTCGAGAAGCAGAATGGCGTGAAGCTCGGCTTCATGTCGTTCTTCGTGAAGGCGTCGCTCGAGGCGCTGAAGAAATTCCCGGCGGTGAACGCGTCGATCGACGGCAACGACATCGTCTATCACGGCTACTACGACATCGGCATCGCCGTGTCGTCGCCGCGCGGCCTGGTCGTGCCGATCCTGCGCGATGCTGATCTCTTGACCATGGCCGGCGTCGAGAAGGCGATCGGCGAGTTCGGTGCCAAGGCGCGCGACAACAAGCTGACGATCGAGGATCTGACCGGCGGCACGTTCTCGATCACCAACGGCGGGATCTTCGGATCGATGATGTCGACGCCGATCCTCAACCCGCCGCAGAGCGCGATCCTCGGCATGCACGGCATCACCGAGCGGCCGGTGGTGGTCAACGGCGAGATCGTCATCCGCCCGATGATGTACGTCGCGATGACCTACGATCACCGCATCATCGACGGCCGCGAAGCGGTGCTGTTCCTGCGCACGATCAAGGAATGCCTGGAGGATCCGGCGCGGATGCTGCTGGGGATGTAGCGCGGTTCCACGCGGGGAGGAGGGCGCACCATGACGCAGCTCAAGGTGTTCATCGCGGGGTTCCTCGCGACGCTGGTGTTCCATCAGGGACTGCTCGAGATCCTCCACGTGGCCGCGAACGGGCCGGCGCCGTTCGACTTCTCCGGCGTACCGCCGTTGCACGTGCCCAAGGTCATTTCGCTCGCCTTCTGGGGTGGCATCTGGGCGATGCTGCTATGGCCGCTGATCCGCCCGAACGCCGACTGGCGCTACTGGCTCACGGCGCTCGTGCTCGGCGCCGTCGGGCCGAGCCTCGTCGCCTTGCTCATCGTGTTCCCGCTGAAGGGCATGCCGTTCGCAGCAGGCTGGGACCCGAAGATCTGGGTCGCGGCGTTCCTGCTCAATGGCGCGTGGGGCATCGGCGTCGCGCTGTTCATGCGCTGGCTCGATCGCCCGGCCGCCGTCGCGGCGTGATGGCGTCCGAGCCGCTCCACGAGGAGCCGCTGCCGTTCATCACGCTGCCGAACTGGATCAAGGCGGCGGCGCAGTGCGGCTTCAACATCCAGCCGATCTTCCGTGAGCTGGGCATCCAGACCGACCTGGTCCATCTCGAGAGCGCGACGATCGCGCGGCCGCTGCTCGAGAAGGTGATGGAGCGCTGCGTCGAGCGCTCGCGCAAGCAGCATTTCCCGTTCGTGCTCGGCGAGTCGTTCGCGTTCGAGTATCTCCCCGACCTCGAGACGTTCCTGACGACGAGCCCGTCGCTGCGCGAAGCCGCGAAGATCTTCGAGTGGGTGCGCGAGCTGATCAATCCGTTGATCCGCGTGACACTCGAGGAGGACAAGGACGAAGCCCGCCTGGTGCTCAAGCTCGGTCGCGAGGATCGCGAAGACGGCCCGGCGCGGTGGTTCACCGAAACGATGTTCGCCGCGATCGTGAAATTCGGCCGCATGCTGCTCGGCGGTCGCGGCGACTATCGCGAGCTGCGGCTGTCTTATCCGCGGCCGCGCTACGCGAAGGAGTATCGCGACTACTTCGGGATCCCGGTGAAGTTCGGCTGCGCCGAGGACGCGGCGGTGATGGACCGCGCGTTGCTCGACCAGCCGCTCGAGGGCGCGTTCCCGGCGCTCCATGAGCAGGCGCAATTCCGCGTGGAGCAGCGATTACAGCGGATTCCGCGGCGCACCGGCCTGATCGCCGCGATCGAAGACGCGTTCGCGCGGAAGCCGAGACTGCTCGGGCTCGGCATCGACAGCGTGGCCGCGGAGATCGGGCTTCACCCGCGCACGCTGCAGCGCCGATTGCGCGAGACCGGCAGCCAGTACGCGGAGCTGCAGGGCCGGGTGCGTTATCGGCTTGCGATGCGCTACCTCGAAGATCCGCATGCCGATATCGAGGACATCAGCGAGCGTCTCGGCTTCTCGGACCGGCGCAGCTTCACCCGCGCGTTCCGGCGCTGGAGCGGAGTGACGCCGAGCGCGTTCCGGGCTCGCAGGCCAGGGCATACGCACACCCGCGAGACTGGCTAGACTATTGCCAGCTTCGGGGGGAGCACATGAACAAGATCGGGATGGGGAGACGGGCCTCGCTGCTCGTCGTTGGGATCGTCACTTCACTTTCGGCTGCACCGGCCGTGTCGGCCGAGGCGCCCTACGGGATGGATACGCGGCCTGCGCTGACGGGCTTGACGTTTCCGGACCTGCCGCCGCCGACGAACGGCATCAAGGTGGAGATGGTATTCCCGCAGATCCGCTTCTACGGCGGACTGCTGTACCTGACGGCTGCGCCGGGCGACGACTCCACGCTATACGCGGTGACCAAGTCGGGCGTGATCTATTCGTTCCCGAACATCCCGGATCCGACGCCGTCGCAGGTGACGACGTTCCTCGACATCAGCAGCAAGACGCTGACCGACGGCGAGCAGGGCCTCCTCGGTCTGGCTTTCGATCCGGGATTCGCGAGCAACAAGACGTTCTACGTCTACTACACGCCGAACAGCGGTGCGCATCGCACGCGACTCGCGAAATTCACCATCGGCGCCAACAAGCAGCTCACGCTGCTCTCCGAGAAGGCGATCTTCCAGCTGCCGCAGGACGACGGGAGCGTCTACCACAAGGCGGGCTGCCTGCAGCTGGGACCTGACGGCAAGCTGTGGCTGTCCACCGGCGACGGGTCCAACGCCGCCGACAAGCCGAACTACTACGCGCAGAAAAGCTGGACTGCCTACGGCCGCATCCTACGGATGAACCTCGACGGCAGCACGCCGTCGGACAATCCGTTCGTCGGCAACTCGAACTATCACCCGTTGATCTGGGCGATGGGGTTGCGCAATCCGTGGCGCTTCAGCATCGATCGCGTCACGGGCGAAGTGTGGGCCGGCGACGTCGGGCAGGAGGATCGCGAGGAAATCGATCTCGTCCGCAAGGGCGGCAACTACGGATGGAGCTATTACGAGGGCGATCTCTCGTACAACAACGATTGGGATCACATCCCGTACAGCAATTTCGACTCGGCGCTCCTGATCTATCCGCACGACGGCACCGGGCTCGTGAAGGGCGCATCGGTGATCGGCGGCTACGTCTATCGCGGCAGCGAGATGCCGGGGCTGGTCGGCAAGTACGTGTTCGGCGATTTCATCGGCGGCGGCATTTACGTGCTCACGCGCAACGGCAACCAGGTGGCGAGCGTGCAGCAGATCGGCTCGCTGTCCGCGCCGACGTCGTTCGGTCAGGACAACGCGGGCAACATCTACGTCACCGGCTACGGCGGCGACGTCTATCGCGTGCAGCCCGCGCAGACGGGCGGCAGCAGTGCGAGCTTCCCGACCAAGCTGTCGCAGACGGGGTTGTTTACCGATCTCTCGCACCTGACGCCGACGCAAGGCCTCATCGAGTACGAGATCAACGCGCCGTTCTGGTCGGACGGCGCGATCAAGCGCCGCTGGGTCGGCGTTCCGGGCAGCGCCAAGATCGGGCTGACGACGCAGGACGCGTGGACCTGGCCCGCAATGAGCGTGATCGTCAAGCACTTCGACATGCAGATGGCGGACGGTACGACCAAGCGGCTCGAGACGCGCGTGCTGATCAAGCAGAAGCCCGGCTGGCGCGGCTACACCTATCGATGGAATTCGGCGGGCACGGATGCCGATCTCATCGACGGCGCGCAGACGGTGACGCTGAATGTGATGGATCCGAGCTCGCCGACCGGGGCGCGCACGCAGACCTACGAGTTCCCGGGCCGCGGCGCGTGCCTCAGCTGCCACAACAGCACGCGCGGCGAAGTGCTCGGCTTGCGGACCTCGCAGATCAATCGCTCGCACAAGTTCGGCAGCGGCGTCACCGACAACCAACTACGGACGTGGAACCACATCGGCCTGTTCGACCGCGACATCAGTCCGGACCTGCGTTTCTATTACGCGCTGCCCGCGATCACCGATGCCAGCAAAGGACAGGCGGCGCGTGCGCGCGCGTACTTCGACGTCAATTGTGCCCAGTGCCACCTCCCGGGCGGGCCGGCACCGGTCAATATCGATTTCCGCGTCACCACCGGTCTCGCGTGGACCAACACGCTCGACATCCCTCCCAGTGGCGGCAATCTCGGCGTCGCCGACGCCCGCCGCATCGCGCCCGGCGCCAAGGAGCGCAGCATCATCTGGCAGCGCATGAACACGACCAGCGGGGCGCGCATGCCGGCGATTGGCAGCCATGCGATCGACAGCAATGCGGTTGCGCTGATCGGTCAGTGGATCGACGCGGGGGCCCCCGAGTCGCCAGATCAAACGGCGTTGCGTCCGATGTTCAACGGCAACGCCTGGGGCAAGCGCAGCGGCCTCGGGGAGGACTACCTCAGCTGGACGTTCCCAAGGGCGCAGAGCTGCACGATCACGATGTACAACTCGGCCAACAAGAACGGCAAATCGTTGGGCACCTTTGGCGGAACCGGCACGCTTTCCCGCAGCGGCCCGGCCATCAAGGACGATTACTGGTTCGGCTGCACCAATCCCTACGGCACCGACTGGTGGACGGTGACGCTGAAATAGCGGCTGTCGCGAAAGGTTCCCAGGGGTCGCCCCCGGTCATAGTCACCGGCAGCGGCCCCCTCTAGTCTCTACTCCTATGACTGGAACTCTGGAGCGAACCGTGACCGCAGAGCAGCACACCCGACCGCTGGTGCCCCGGAAAGGCCCGGACTTCGGCTTCGACGGCGACGTGCCGCGCTACTGGCTGGACAACGACGCGTTCAAGAGCCGCTTCTTCGACGCGATGTCGCTCCTGTTCCCGGAGGGCGAGAAGTTCTTCATCGCCTGCGTCCGCGATTTTCGCGACGAGATCACCGATCCCGAGCTCAAGCAGCAGGTCAAGGATTTCATGTATCAGGAAGGCCAGCACGGCATCGTGCACACGGCCTTCAACAACCGCATCAAGGCGCAGGGCGTCGACGTCGACAAGGTCCTGCAGAAGCAGAAGGACATCATGTTCGGCTTCTTCCGCAAATATTTCTCGCGGAAGTGGACGCTCGGCCAGACCGCTGCGGCCGAGCACATGACTGCGCTGATGGCACACGGCTTCTTCTCGAGCGGCATCATGGCGAAGGCCGATCCGCGCGTGCGCGCGATGTACGCGTGGCACGCGATCGAGGAGATCGAGCACAAGGCCGTCGCCTACGACGTGCTGACGAAGATCGCGAAAGCCGGCTACCTGATCCGCATCCTGTCGTTCATCCAGACCACGTTCACGTTCCCATTCCACGTGTTCATGGTGATGCGCCACATGTTCAAGGTCGACGGCGTGAAGAATCGCTTCTCGCTGTGGATGAAGGGACTGTGGTGGTTGTACGGGTGGGGCGGGCTGTATCCGCGCCTGATGCCGCACTATCTCGCGTACTTCGTCCCGGGCTTCCATCCGTGGAAATTGGGCGACATGCGCATCTACGAAACCTGGGAGCGGGCGTTCAAGGAGAGCAACGGTAACGCGCTGGTCGCGGGCGATGCCGTCGCCGACGCGGAGCTGCAAGCACGAGGCGCCGCGCTCGCAACCTGAGCGGCAAGTAGGTTATAAAGCTCCAGTCCAAGAATTGGGGACTGGAGTGGCAGCGCATCCGCTTCGCTGGTTCAGGCCCGCGTGTACCGGCGTCCTCATCCTGATCGCGATCGGCACCGCCGACGCCGCGGCGTCATTCCGCGACAGCGATCGCGGGCGTGAGATCGCCAAGGCGGCAAAGTCGCAAAGCGCGGAGCAGACCTATCAGCAGCTGCTCGCGCTCGAGCCGGACTTCGCCGGCGATCTCGACTACGACTACCTGCTGGGCACCGCGGCGCTCGATGCCGGTCATCACAGCGCAGCGATCTTCGCGCTGCAGCGCGCAGTGGCGACCTCGCCGTCGTTCTCCGGCGCACGTTTCGAGCTGGCGCGCGCTTACTACGCGGTCGGCGACAACGAATCGGCGCGCCGCGAATTCCTGACGCTGCAGGGCGAGCGCCCGCCGCCGGCCGTCGCCGCCGCGATCAGCGAATACCTCGATGCGATCGACCGACGCGCGGCCGCATATCGCCCGCGCTACGGCGCGCTGGTCGAAGCCGGCGTCGGCTATGACAGCAACGCCAATGCCGCGACGGACGCGCGCGTTTTCGGCGATCTGGATCTCAACGACCGCAGCCAGTCGCAAGCGTCGATGTGCTACAGCGTCGACGTCGCAGGGCAGCTCTCGCACCCGATCGCGCCGCGCTGGCGCCTGCTCGCCGACGGCTCCGCGCTCCAGCGCAATTACCCGAGCGCATCGTATGTGAACACGACGGCGCTGCACGCGGGCGGCGGGCTGGAATGGGATCGCGACAATCTCACGCTCGCCGCATTGATCAGCGACACGTTCGTCATGCTCGACGGTCGCCGGAACAACAACGCGCCCGCATTCGATCTGTCGACGGTCTATGGATTCGCCAAGAGCTGGCAGCTCGGCTTCAACGCGCGCGCTACGGCAATCCGTTTCGCCGATGACTTATCGCTGGAAGACGTCGACAGCTATCTCGGCAGCCTCGCGATCACCAAGACGTGGAATTCGCTCCCGCGCGTCCAGCTCGCGGCTGCGATCACCGGTGGCAACGAGCATGCGCGCGAGGAAGGATCGCCGTTCGGACGTCGGATGCTCGGTGGGCGACTCTCGACGTACATCACGCCGTCGGCATCGGTTCTCGTCACCGCCTCGGCGGCAGTGCTGCACTCGGAGTACGAGGGCCCGTTCTTCACCGGCGACTTCCTGCCGGGTGGCGATCAGTTCTTCGACACGCGCACCGACACGCAGTACTCCGGGCGGGTCGGCGTGGATTGGAGAGACTTTCCGGCGCGTTACTGGGCGGTTGGGACGCAAGTCACATACATCAAGAACCATTCACGCTTAAGCTTGTACGAGTACGACCGGGTCGACGCGGCCGTGATGCTGCGCAGGGAGTTCCGATGAGTCGGCGGCACGGATGGCTGTGGTTGCTGGGCCTCGCGCTTTGCGGCGCCTCGAGCCTCGCGCACGCGGCGGCGGGTCGCCTCCTCTACGTCAACGGCTCCGTGCAGATCAAGCGCGACGGCGTCAGCATCCCCGGTGCGCGTGGCTTGGCAGTGGAGCCGCGCGACGAGATCTCCGTCGGCCCACAGAGCCGCGCGCAGATCCGCATGAACGACGGCGCGCTCATCGCGCTGCAGCCTTCGTCGGTGTTCGTCATCGATCAGTTCAACTTCCCGTCGGCGGAGACGGGTGAGTCCGGCGTCGGCTCGAGCTTCCTCAAGCTGCTGCGCGGTGGTTTGCGCACGATCACCGGCCTGATCGGCAAGCGCAACGGCGATCAGTACCAGGTCGGCACGCCGGTCGCGACCATCGGCGTGCGCGGCACCGATTATCGACTCGCGCTGTGCCAGGCGGATTGCGGCGAGACTCCGGATGGTCTTTATCTCGGCGTCTCCGACGGCAGCATCGTCGTCTCCAATGGCGCCGGCCAGCTGGTCCTGCTTCACGGCGAGTTCGCGTACGTCGCGGGACCGAGCAGCGCGCCGCAGCTGCTGCTGACGCCGCCCAAGGTTCTCGAGACGGTGCTGAACGAGGGGCCGAGCGGACCGGGTGAATTCGAGGTCGTGACCGCGGTCGGGCCGGACGACAGCGACTGTCACTGCTCGCACGGCGAGAACGACCCGGGTTATCGCGACGTCGTCGTGCCGGGCAAAGTGATGTTCGGCGAGGGCACGCGGTCGCTTGCTTACACCACGTCGTCACCCGCGGTCGACGGCATCAACGCCGTCGCTGCCGCCGAGTCCGCGCCGCCCGCGAGCTTCAACGCAGAGGGCGCACTGACCGCGTTCCGCGGTCTCGACGGCGGCGGCACCACCGGATTCCGCGTCGCCGGCGGCGCCGTCACCAACGTCGGTTTCGATCCCGACACCGGCATGCGCTGGGGACGCTGGAGCGAGAGCGCGCAAATCGCCGGCGCCGACGTCGATCTCACCAATCACGATCTGCACTGGATCGTCGGTCCGCAGGCGGGAACGTTGTTCGCGCTGGCAACGACCGGGTCGGCGACGTTCGATCTCGTCGGCAATACCAATCCGACCGACAACCAGGGACACGTCGGCGTGCTCGGCGCGGCGACGCTCTCCGCGAATTTCGCTGCGCAGACGCTCTCCAATTCGATCAGCCTGTCGATCAACGATCAGGTCTGGACCGCGAGCGGCACTGCTTCGCTGCACTCGCCGTCGCCACTGTTCGCCGGCAGTTATTCGCAGGTCAACGTCGCGGGCGGCGCGCAGGGCACCGGCACATTCGCCGGGTTCTTCGTGCCGCCGCCGCCGGGCCAGACGACGCCCGCGGGGGCGGGGCTTTCCTACAACCTGAACAGCGGGGGCACGACCGTAAATGGGTCCGCCGCGTTCGGCCACAAGCATTGAGAGCCTGATGCGCGCCTCTGTCCTCTGCGGTTTCTCGCTCGCGCTGGGCCTTGCGGGCTGCAGCAGCGATCACTCGACGACTCCCGTCGCCGCCACGCCGACGCGCACGTTGCAGGGCGCGATCGTCAAGGGACCGCTCGCCGGTGCGACGGTCGCGTTCTTCCATGTCGATCCGACCGGGCACCCGAACGGCGGTGCAGTGGCGACGGCGACGAGCGACGCGCACGGGCACGTCACGGCCGGCCTGCCCGTGAGCGACGAGCCGCTGCTCGCGATGAGCTTCGGCGGCAGCTACGTCGACGAATCGGACGACGCCGGCGGCGACAATCGCCGACACATCACCCTCACCGACGATCAGGGCTTCGAGGCCATCGTGCCGGCGAACGCAACGACCTTCGTGCTCACGCCTTACTCGATGGCGCTGCTGCTGCGCGCGCGCCGCATCGCCAACGGCGCGAACTTCCTGCCGGTCTACGACGCCGTGCTCCAGCAGGCGACCGACGTGTTCGGCTTCGACCCGACGTCGGTGATCCCGGACGATCCGCTCGCGCCGAACCTCGGCGGCAATCCCGACGCGGTGAAGTACGCCTTGCTGCTCGGCGGCGCTGCGTACGCAATCGACTCGATGGCCGTCGAGCTCGGCGTGCAGCCGAGCTACGAGATCGTCATCGCGTTCATCAAGGATCTGTCGGATGGCCGGCTCGACGGGCAGGTCGACGACACGCCCGTGCTGGTGAAAGCGGCAGCGCCCGGCGATATCGATCTCAACGACGAGATCCTGCGCTTCCGCAATAACCACTACGCTCTGTACAACGGCCTGCTGTTCTCGCTCAACGAAGGCGATTGGTCGGCGCCGCCGAACCTGCCGCCGAACCTGCCGCCGTTCGCGGCGGGCGATGCCATCGTCGTCGCGGAGGGCGGCACGGCGACGTCCCTGGTCGGGGGCGCGAACAGTGTGCTGGCGAACGACCACGACACGGGTGGCGCGGCGCTCACTGCGTCGGAAGTCATGGCACCTTCGCATGGCACCCTCACGCTGAATCCCGACGGTACCTTCATCTACAAGCACGACGGCTCGGAGACGACGTCGGATCTGTTCACCTACAAGGTCAACAACGGCGCGCTCGATTCGCCGGTCGCGGTCGTCACCATCACGATCACGCCGGTCAACGATCCCCCGACCGCGCTCGACGACAGCTACGCCGGCACGGAAAGCACGGCGCTGTCGATCCCGGCCCCCGGTGTTCTGGGCAACGATTCGGATCCGGAGAACACTCCGCTGACGGCGCTGATCCTCGATCCGCCGCTGCACGGCAGCGTTAACCTGAATCCCGATGGCAGCTTCGTCTACACGCCCGCGGCGAAATTCCACGGGTCCGATCAGTTCACCTATCGCGCCAGCGACGGCGCGGCGTTC
Organism: Nevskiaceae bacterium; assembly: GCA_035650495.1. Taxonomy (GTDB): domain Bacteria; phylum Pseudomonadota; class Gammaproteobacteria; order Nevskiales; family Nevskiaceae; genus DASRHK01. The sequence continues at coordinate 21,981 of DASRHK010000121.1, forward strand.
TCGCAGCCGGCGACGGTGATCATCCGCGTCGGCTCGGTGAACGAAGCGCCGGTCGCCGTCGACGACAGCTACAACGGATTCGAGAACGCGACGCTCTCGCTGGTCGCTCCCGGCATCGTCGGCAATGACACCGACCCGGACGGCGACTCGCTCACGGCGATGCTGGTGACACCGCCGGCGGTCGGCGGCAATCTCAACCTGAATCACAACGGCAGCATGAATTACACGCCGCCGTCGGGCTTCACCGGCCTGGTGACCTTCCAGTACCGCGTCAGCGATGGCGTGGCGCAATCGAACGTGGCGACCGTGCGCATCTCGATCCGGCAGAATTCGCCGCCGGTCGCCGAGGATGATTTCTTCGACTACTGTTGTGGGACGCTGGTCGTTCCGGCGCCGGGCGTGTTCGCGGACAACGGCAACGGCCCCGATACCGACGCGGATGGCGATCCGATCACTGCGCAGCTGGTAGACCCCCCGCAGTTCGGCACGGTGACGCTCAGCCCGAATGGTGGCTTCGTCTACGTCCCCGACAACGACACGACCGACTTCGCCAAGGCATCCTTCGGCGCGGACCAGTTCACCTATCGCCTGAGCGACGGGCACTCGCTCTCGAACATCGCGACGGTGACGCTGGGCGGCTGCTTCTTCAGAGACGGCAAGGCGTTCTGCTGCTTCGACTGTTGCTTCGACTGCGGGAATTGACGCGGCGCTGATCGGTTCCGCCCGGGGGTTGGCGCGGCTACAATAGCCGCGCCAACAGGGATCCTCATGAGCGAAAATTACGACGTCGTGGTCATCGGCGGCGGACCCGCCGGTTATCCGGCCGCGATCCGCGCCGCGCAGCTCGGCTTCAAGACCGCCTGCATCGACGCCTGGCTGAACAAGGACAACACGCCTGCGTTCGGCGGCACCTGCCTGAACGCGGGCTGTATTCCGTCCAAGGCCCTGCTCGAATCGTCCGAGCTGTTCCATCGCGCACAGCACGAGTTCGAAGTGCACGGCATCAAGGCCGGCAAGATCGCGCTCGATCTCGCCGCGATGCAGAAGCGCAAGGACGGCATCTGCAAGCAGCTCACGTCCGGCGTGAAGACGCTGTTCACCGCCAACAAGGTCACCGGCCTGCAGGGTTGGGGCAAGCTGCTCGGCAAGGGCCAGGTCGAATTCAAGTCGCACGACGGCAAGACGACCCAGACGCTCACCGCCAAGCACATCGTCATCGCGACCGGCTCGGAGCCGATCAATCTCAAGATCGCGCCGCTCGACGGCAAGAACATCGTCGACTCTTGGGGCGCGCTCGACTTCTCGGAAGTGCCGAAGCGCCTCGGCATCATCGGAGCCGGCGTGATCGGCGTCGAGCTCGGCAGCGTATGGCAGCGGCTCGGCTCGCAGGTCGTGATCCTCGAAGCGCTGCCGACCTTCTTGCCGATGGTCGACCAGCAGATCGCCAAGGATGCGCTGCGACAGTTCACCAAGCAGGGCCTCGACATCCGGCTCGGCGCGAAGGTGCTGACCGGCAAAGCGTCGAAGAGCGGCGTCGCCGTCGAATACGAAGCCGAAGGCCAGAAGAAGACCGAGGAGTTCGACAAGCTCATCGTCGCCGTCGGCCGCCGGCCGTTCACGCAGAATCTCGGCGCCGACGCCGCGGGCGTGAAGCTCGACGAGCGCGGCTTTGTGAAGATCGACAAGAACTACAAGACCTCGGCCGCAGGCATCTACGCCGTGGGCGACGTGACCGGCGGTGCCATGCTCGCGCACAAAGCGATCGAGGAAGGCGTCGCGCTCGCCGAGCAGCTGGCGGGCCAGAAGACCGAGGTGAATTACAATGCGGTGCCGTCGATCATCTACACCACGCCCGAGATTGCCTGGGTGGGCAAATCCGAAGAGCAGGTGAAGGCCGAGGGCATCGAGTACAAGACCGGGGCCGCGCCGTTTGCAGCGAACGGGCGCGCGAAAGCGTTGGAGCAGCAGGTGGGGAGCATCAAGATGATCGCGCACGCCAAGACCGGGCGGATCCTGGGCATTCACATGACCGGGCCGTACGTGTCGGAGCTCGCGGCCGAAGCGGTGCTCGCGATGGAGTATGGGGCGACCACCGAGGACATTGCGCTGACCATGCATTCGCATCCGACACTGTCGGAGTCGTTCCATGAAGCGGCGCTCGCGGTCGAAGGCCACGCGATCCACATCGTCAATAAACCAAAGAAGTAAGACTTGAAGACAGGAGAAGCTGCATGAAACGCATCATTGCCTCGCTCGGCGTGCTACTGGGGGTGGCCGCGCTGCCGGCCCGCGCCGAGATCCTCGACCTGAACGTCGGTCACAACAGCGTGGGGCTGAAGCTGGCCGGCCCGGTGTCGCACCTGATCACCGATTTCCGCGGCCAGTACGACGTCGGGCTGGTGATCAAGCCGAAGAGCAGCGACGACTTGCTGCAGGCGCACGTCGGTTATCTGATCAGCGGCGACGCCGGCGCGAAGTTCGTCGACCTCGCAGCCGGTCTCGGCATCCGCGCGATCTACGTCGGTCGCGATGGCGACAGCGGCGGCGCGGTGGCGATCGGCGGCCAGTTCGAAGCGCGCCTGCCGGACTTCAACCGCCTCGGCCTGAGCGGCTACGGCTACTACGCGCCGGGCGCCACCAGCCTCGGCGAAGTCGACAAGTACCTCGAGTACGGCGGCGCGGTGGACTATCAGGTGGTGCGCGACGCCGCGGTCTACGTCGGCTATCGCAACATCCGCTACAACATCGGCAACGCCGGCGACGTGACGGCCGACGCGGGCGTGCGGGTCGGCATTCGCCTGAGCTTCTAGACCGGGAGCTTCCGCGTGGGTCGTGGTCCGAGCATCGAAGGTCGCAAGAACGCCGAGGACGCGAAGCGCGCGAAGGTCTTCACCAAGCTGATCCGCGAGATCACCGTCGCCGCGCGCGGCGGCGCTGATCCTACCGGCAATCCGCGGCTGCGTCTCGCGATGGACAAGGCGCTGACGTCGAACATGCCGAAGGACACCATCGAGCGCGCGATCCGTCGCGGCAGCGGCGCCGATGGTGGCGAGCAGACCCACGAGATCCGCTACGAAGGCTACGGTCCGGGCGGCGTCGCGATCATGATCGATTGCGTGACCGACAATCCGACGCGCACCGTTGCCGACGTGCGGCTCGCATTCACGAAGCACGGCGGCAATCTCGGCACCAGCGGCTCGGTCGCGTTCCAGTTTCGCCGCATCGGCGAGATCGTGCTCGACACGCGCGGCGACTCGGCGATCGAGGACAAGATCCTCGATCTTGCGCTCACCGCGGGCGCCGACGACGTGCAATCCGAAGGCGGGCATTGCACGGTCGTTGCGACCCCCGAGCAATTCGAAGCGGTGCGTCAGGCGCTGATCGGCGCAGGGCTCCAGCCGATCGAAGCGCACATCATCATGCAGCCGCTCAATCGCGTGGCGGTGAAGGGCGAGACCGCGGAGGCGCTGGTGAAGCTGCTCGAGCGCCTCGAAGAGCTCGACGACGTGCAGCAGGTCCATCACGCCGCCGAGCTGCCGAAGGATCTGCCGGCGCCCGCGTGAGCACGTCAGCGACCGGCTCGCCCGTCCGCATCATCGGCATCGATCCAGGCTCCCGCGTCACCGGCTACGGCGTCATCGAGTCGAGCCCGGGCAAGCAGCGCATCGTCGCCTTCGGACGCATCTGCACGGAGAGCGGCGAGCTGCCGCAACGTCTGCTGCAGATCCAGAACGAGCTCGCCGCGATCTTGCGTGAGCATCAGCCGAGCGAAGCGGCGGTCGAGCAGGTGTTCGTCAAGCGCAACGCGACCACCGCGATGGTATTGGGGCAGGCGCGAGGCGTCGCGCTGTGCACCGCGGCTGCCGCGGGCCTTGCCGTGACGGAATATGCGGCGACGCAGATCAAGCTCGCGGTCACCGGCAGCGGCCGCGCCGAGAAGCCTCAGGTCGCGCACATGGTGAAGATCCTGCTCAAGCTGATCGAAGCGCCGCCGAGCGATGCTGCCGACGCGCTCGCCGTCGCCCTGTGCCACGCCCAGGTGCGCAGCACGCGCTCGATGATCTCGCGGGCGCTCGCCGGATGATCGGCCATCTCACCGGCAAGCTGATCGCCAAGACGCCACCGACGCTGATGGTGGATGTCGGCGGCGTCGGCTACGAGCTCGAGGCGCCGATGTCGACGTTCTACACGCTGCCTGCCGTCGGCCAGCAGGTGAGCCTGCACACGCATCTCGTCGTGCGCGAGGACGCGCAGCTCCTGCTCGGGTTCGCGAGCATCGCGGAGAAGAACCTGTTCCGCGAATTGATCCGCATCTCGGGCGTCGGGCCTAAGCTCGCGCTCACGGTCCTCTCCGGCGCCAGCGTCGACGAGTTCTGGAACGCGGTGCGCGCGCTCGACGCGTCATCGCTCACGCGCTTGCCGGGCATCGGCAAGAAGACCGCGGAGCGGTTGCTGATGGAGATGAAGGATCGCGCAGCCCCTGCGACGACCGTCGTGTCGGCTGGCGCGACGACGGGAAGCGCCCTGCAGGAAGCGCGCGCCGCGCTCGCTGCGCTCGGCTATAAGCCCGCGGAAGTGCAGAAGCTCACCGAATCGGTTCAACATGAGCGCATGACCACCGAGCAGATCATCCAGGAAGCGCTCAAGAAGGCCGCGCGATGAGCGCGACGCCCGAGAAGCGGCTGGTTTCTGCCGACGCGGGCGGCGAAGACGATCGCATCGAGCGCGCGATCCGTCCGAAGCGCCTCGCGGATTACGTCGGTCAGGCCGCGACGCGCGAGCGTCTCGGCATTTATCTCGACGCTGCGCGACAACGCAAGGAAGCGCTCGACCACGTGCTGATCTACGGTCCGCCGGGACTGGGCAAGACCACGCTCGCGCACATCCTCGCGCAGGAGCTCGGCGTGAACCTGCGACAGACCTCCGGGCCCGTGCTCGAGCGTCCCGGCGATCTCGCCGCGCTGCTCACCAATCTCGAGCCGCGTGACATCCTCTTCGTCGACGAGATCCATCGCTTGCCGCCCGTCGTCGAGGAAGTCCTCTATCCCGCGATGGAGGACTACCAGCTCGACATCGTGATCGGCGAAGGCCCCGCCGCACGATCGATCCGGCTCGATCTGCAGCCGTTCACGCTCGTCGGCGCAACGACCCGCGCCGGTGCGCTGACGATGCCGCTGCACGATCGCTTCGGCATCGTCGAGCGCCTGCAGTTCTACAGCATCGACGAGCTCGCTTCGATCGTGCGTCGATCCTCCGGCATCCTGAAGATCGAAATCGATGACGCCGGCGCGATGGAGATCGCGCGCCGATCGCGCGGCACGCCGCGCATTGCGAATCGCCTGTTGCGTCGCGTCCGCGATTTCGCGCAAGTGCGCGCGAAAGGCAAGGTCGACGAGAAGACCGCGTCCGACGCGATGGACCTGCTCGAGGTCGACAAGCACGGCTTCGATCTGATGGATCGCAAGCTCCTGCAGGCGCTGATCGAGCGTTACGACGGCGGGCCCGCCGGCATCGAGAGTCTCGCGGCGACGCTCGGCGAATCGCGCGACACGCTCGAGGACGTGATCGAGCCGTTCCTGATCCAGCAGGGCTTCCTCGAGCGCACGCCACGCGGGCGCGTCGCCGGTCGCAAGGCGTACGGCCTGTTCGGGCTGAAGGCCCCGGAGCGGCCAACGTCGCCGGACCTGTTCAGCGGCCAGTGAGATGTGCGCGCCGCTGCGGCTAAAATACGCAGCTTCAGGCGCAAGAAGAGCATGGCCGAACCCTTCATCTGGCGCGTTCGCGTTTACTACGAAGATACGGACGTCAGCGGCGTGGTCTACCACGCCGGCTACCTCCGCTTCCTGGAGCGTGCGCGCACGGAATGGCTTCGCGCGCTCGGGCAGGGCCAGGAACAGTTGCGGATCGACACCGGTCTCGCGTTCACGGTCGCGAATATGGAGATCGACTTCTTGAAGCCGGCGCGACTGGACGACGACCTCGACGTCACCGTCGAGGTCGATCAGGTGCGCGGCGCCAGCCTCAAGTTGAACCAGACCGTGCTACGACGGTCCGACGCAACGCTGCTCACCCGAGCCCGGGTTCGCGTCGGCTGTGTGGAAGCGGCGAGCTTCAGGCCCTGTCCGATCCCGGCGGGGATGTTCACCAAGCAGACTTCGGAGAAGGCGGCATGAATGGCGGCATCTCGCTCGCACACCTCGTCCTCACCGCCAGCGTGCCGGTGCAGGGCATCATGTCGCTGCTCCTGCTGGCGTCGCTGTTCTCGTGGATCACGATCATCGCCAAGCGCTCGACGCTGGCGCGCACGCGCCGCGAGGCCGACGCATTCGAAGCCCGATTCTGGTCGGGCGGGAACCTGCACGAGCTCTACAACAGTCTCGGCAGCGACGTCGACGAAGGCCTGCCGTCGATCTTCAAGGCGGGCTACGAGGAGTTCTCGCGCTTCCATGGCCAGAAGCAGCGCGTCGAGCCGGAGGATGCGCTGCCCGCAATCCAGCGCGCGCTGCGGGTGTCGCAGCTACGCGAAGTCGAGCGCCTCGAAGGCGGCGTGGCGATGCTGGCGACGATCGGATCGACGAGCCCGTACGTGGGTCTCTTCGGCACGGTGTGGGGCATCATGAACGCGTTCATCTCGATCGGGAACGTCAAGCAGGCGACGCTCGCGATGGTCGCACCCGGCATCGCCGAAGCGCTGATCGCCACCGCGATGGGCCTGTTCGCGGCGATTCCCGCCGTCATCGCCTACAACTACTTCACCAACCAGGTCGAGCGTCTGGACAATCGCTATCACACGTTCGCCGAGGAGCTGGTCGGCATCCTCGAGCGCGGCCTGCGCTCCGGATCGCGCTAGAGCGATGGACGTCCACACCGGCAAGCGTCGCCGCCTGTCTTCCGACATCAACGTCGTTCCCTACATCGACGTGATGCTCGTGCTCCTCGTGATCTTCATGATCACCGCGCCGCTGCTCACGCAGGGCGTTGAGGTGGAGCTGCCGAAGACGGAGGCGAACCCGATCACGCCGGAGAAGGAGCCGATCACGCTCTACATCAACGCGCGCGGCCAGCTCTTCCTCGACGTCGGCGAGCACACGAGCGAGCCGGTCTCGGATGACGACATCGTGCGACGCGTGCGAGCGGTGATGAACAACAATCCGCAGGAGCTGATCCTGATCAGCGCCGACAAGAGCGTGCAGTACGACTACGTCGCACGCGGCATGAGCCTGCTGCAGCAAGCCGGCGTGGAGAAGATCGGCTTCAAGACCGAGCCGCCGTCGCGCAAGGATAAGAGCGGCTGATGGTCATCCGCACTTCACACGTGGTCACGGCGGTCCTGCTGCACGTGATCGTGATCGGCTTGCTGCTGGTGGGCTTCCATTGCACGCGCAAGCTGGAAGCGCCGCCGGTGATGCAGGCGACGATCGTCGACAGCAAGCCGGCCGCGAAGCCCGCGCCGACGCCGCCGAAGCCCCAGGTCGACGAGCAGAAGCAGGAACAGGAGCGCAAGCAGCGCGAGGAAGAACAGCGCAAGAAGCAGCAGGAGCTCGAGGAGCAGCGCAAGATCGAGCAGCAGCAGAAGGCGGAGCAGCAGCGCAAGCAGGAAGAGCAGCGCAAGGCGCAGATCGCCGAGCAGCAGCGCCAGAAGAAGGAAGAGCAGGAGCGCAAGGTCAAGGAAGAACAGGAGCGCCGCGAGGCCGAGAAGAAAAAGAAGGAGCAGCAGCTGCAGGAGCAGCTGCGCGAGCAAATGAGCTCGGAGGAAACCGAGCGCAAGACCGCCGCGACCTCGGCGTCACAGAATCAGTGGGTCGAGGCGATCCGGGCCAAGGTCATCCCGAATTTCAATCCGCCGCCGGGGACGCCTGACACGTTCCAATGCAGGGTGCACGTCAGCCTGCTGCCGGGCGGGCAGGTGGTCGGCGTAAAACTTCTGGAGAGCTGCGGCAATCCAATCCTCGATTCGTCGGTGGAGCGCGCCATCCGCAAGTCCGATCCTCTTCCCACCCCGGACAACCCGGCCGCGTTCGACCGCGAGCTCGAGTTCACGTTTGTTCCCCATCTTTAAGTTTCTGGTCTAATATATTGTTATGAAGAGAATATCTCTCTTGGCCGCTCTGTTCGCGTTCGCGCCACTCGCGTTCGCGAAGATCGACATCACGATCGTGCCGGGCCAGTTCTCCCCGGTTCCGATCGCGATCGTGCCGTTCGGGACGGCGCCGGGGCTCAACCTCGAGCTCAGTGGCGTGATCGAGGCGGATCTCGTGCGCAGCGGCTATTTCAGCGCGCTGCCGGCGACCGACATGCTCGAGCATCCGAACGATTCGGCGCATGTGGACTATCGCAACTGGCGCATGGTCAACGTCGACGACGTGGTCGTCGGCCGGGTCGAGCGCGACGCGGGCGGGGCGCTCAGCGTGCGCTTCGAGCTGCTCGACGTTGCGCACCAGCAGCCGATCGCTGGCTTCGTGCTGCCGATCGCGGATCCGTCGCGGCCGCGGCCGGTGGCGCACCAGATCGCCGACATCATTTACGAGAAGCTCACCGGCATCAAAGGCTACTTCAACACGCAGATCGCCTACATCACGTCGAGCGGTCCGACGCTGAAGGATCAGGTCAATCAGCTGATCGTGGCCGACGCCGACGGCGAGAATCCGGTGATCGTCGTTTCGTCGCGGGATCCGGTGATGTCGCCGGCATGGTCGCCCGACGGCAAGCGTCTCGCCTACGTGGCCTACGATCACTTCGGCAACTCGGCGATCTTCATCCACGATCTCGCCACCGGTCAGGCCCGCAAGGTCGTCGGAGAGAAGGGGATCAACGGCGCACCCGCGTGGTCGCCTGACGGACGCTCGCTCGCGGTGACGCTGTCCTTCGGCGTCAACCCTGACATCTATGTGATCGACCTCGACACCAATGCGCGGCGCAAGCTCACCGACTCGTCGGCGATCGACACCGACGCCGCCTGGTCGCCCGATGGATCGCAGATCGCGTTCACCTCGGACCGCGGCGGGCAGCCGCAGGTCTACGTGGTCAGCAGCCAGGGCGGCAGCGCCCAGCGCGCCAGCTTCGACGGCAAGCAGAACCTGCGGCCGCGCTTTTCGCCCGACGGCAAGTCGCTGTTGCTGGTCAATTTAGACGAATCACGCTATCGTATTGGGCTATTGGATTTGCGGTCGCACGCGCTGCGGATCGTCAGCGACGGCCCCCTGGATGAGAGTCCCAGCTTCGCCCCCAACGGGGCCTTGATCATTTATTCGACCACGAGCAAGCAGGCGGTCGAGCTGGCGACGGTCACGGTTGACGGAAGGGTGCGCCAGCGGCTGAAGCAGGTGGGTGACGTGCGCGAGCCGGCATGGTCGCCGTTTCCCCGCTAGAGACGCATGAATCATTGGGATCATGAGAAAGGAGTTTTCAAAATGAAGACGTCGATGAAGCGTTACATGGTGATCGCGGCGATCATGGGAGGCC
>DASRHK010000122.1:0-7899 GCA_035650495.1 Nevskiaceae bacterium
CGACGCGAGCATCGTGTCGTGCGATCCGTCCGGGCCGACCAGAACCGGATACAGGCCGAGCTGACGGCACGCGCGAGCAGCGTCGGCGTGCGCCGGCGGCGGATCGAGCAGCGAGATCCAGTCGCCATCGGCGGCGCGCAGTACGGCGTGCAGCGACGCCATCGTGTGCGGCACCGCTTCGTCGCGCGTCGCCGGCTGACTCACGGAAGCGTTGCGCACCGCGACCTCGATGCGGTACGCATCGCCGATCGGCGTCGCCGACAGCGAGACGCTGCCGAGATCGAAGCTGACGACGCGCGCCCTATTCGCGATCTCTGCGAGCGCACAAGGACTGATCTCCACGCAGCGTTCGGTCGCGCCGCCGGAACCGTCGAAGTGCAGGAAGCGCACGGTCGCGCCGATGAGCGTGAAGTCGAAGCCCTGCAGCAGCATCTGCGCGCCGACGTGATCGCGATCGCCCGGATTGAGCGCCGCCCACGCCGGTGGATAGACGCCGCCGAAGAACCAGCGGCTGCGGTTCTTGAGCGCCGACGCGCGATACGGATACAGCGCGAAGCCCTCGTAAAGCAGCGCGCGCGCGATGCCGGCGACCGCGTCAGCCATCGGCGAGCGCCTTGAAGAACGCGCCGACGCGCGCGTGCACTTCGGCGCCGCCGTCGAAGCCGCGCCAATGCCTGCGCAGCAGGCCGGCGAGCCGCCAGCAATGATCGATCGACACGCGCCAGCATTCGCGCTGCGCGTGGAAATCGCGGATGAGTAACGCCTCGACGCCGGGCTTCAGCGTCGCGAGCTCCGGCGTCGTTGCCGGATCGAGTCGCGCCTCGACCGCGCCCGCGGCGCCGGGATACTGAACACGCACGCGGCCATCGCCACCGTCCCGGAACAGCCACGCGAGCCCGACCGGGACGCCGAGCGCATTCCACTGGGCTTCGCTGCAGATCTCCGTCGAAAGCCTCTCCGCGTGCGATTCGAGCCGGAGGTACTGCGCGTCACGACGTTCCGGGAACAGCAGCCCGCACGCGACGCAAGCGCAACGCGGCGCGCCGGACGCGTCGATCACGTGACTGTGCGATTCGGCGAGCGGTTGCCCGCAGAAGTCGCAGCGCTCGTCGGCGAGCGGCGGGCGCGACGCAAATGCGCGCACCGCGGCGATCGCACCGCGCTTCATCGACGCGCTCCGGCTTGCAGCCGATCGAACTGCACCGGCACGGAGATCACTTCTTCGATGTGGAGCTCCGCCGCGTCGGCAGCCGCGTGCGCGAGCGCCTCTTCGATCTGCGCGTGGAGCGTGCCACGCTTCCCCGCATGCTCGACGCGCAGACGCACGCGGCCGTCGCCGCCGACTTCGATCACTTCGAGTCGCGCGTGCTGCGCCGCCAGTCGCGGCGCGAGCTTGCCGACCGCGTCGGCGATCCGCGTGCGCAGATCGACTGGATGAAGGCCGTGCAGCATCAGCAGCGCGGCGATCTCGTCGTCGGCGCAGAGCCGTCGCGCGACGTCGGGATCGAGCGCGTCAATCAGTCGGGCGATGCCTTCGCGATGCGCTTCGAGCAGCTCGTGCATGAGGTGACGCGTTCGCTCGCGCTCTGCCGGCGCGACGCCCTCGAGCCGATCCAGCGCTTCTGCGATCGCGCCGATGTGCGCACGCACGCTCATGCGGATGCTCCGAAGATCGGTGAGTGGTGAACCTCGAGCTCCTTGCCCTCGCCGAGCCACATGTGCACGCCACACGGCAGGCAGGGATCGAAGCTGCGCACCGCGCGCATGATGTCGATGCCCTTGAACTTGTCGGGGCCGTTCTCCTCGAAGATCGGCGTGTTCTGGATCGCGTCCTCGTACGGGCCCGGCGTGCCGAACGAGTCGCGCGGGCTCGCGTTCCACGGCGTCGGCGGATACGGGTGGTAGTTCGCGATCTTCTTGCCGCGGATGACGACATGATGCGACAGCACGCCCCGCACCGCTTCGTGGAATCCACAACCGATCGCTGCTTCCGGCACCTGGAACGGCACCGACGTCTGCGTGCGCCCGGCGTGGACTTCGGCGAACGCCTTGTCGAGGAAGTGCAATGCGATCGCCGCCGAGTACGCCTGGAAATACGTGCGCGCGCGATCGCGCTCGATCGCGTTGCTCCACTTCGGGATGCGCCATTCGAGCTCGACGCTCGGCAACAGCGCCGTCTTCGGCAGGCGGATCTTCACGCTCGATCCGGTCGCCTCGATGTGATCGGTCTTCACGAGACCCGCGAGCGCCGTCACCCACAGACGCGCGAGCGGCCCGCCGCCGGTGTCGAGCGCGAGATGATCGCCGGAGCTCTTGTCGAACCAGCGCGGCGACATCACCCAGGTGTACTTGCCGCCCGGCGACAGATCGCGCTTCTGCGGATGCGGCAGCGTCGTCTGGTTCCACGGGTGGCGCTGGTCGATCGGATTACCGAGCGGATCGGCCTTCACGAACGTCTCGCTGGCGGTCCAATCGTCGTAGAACGAGCTGCCGAGCAGCACGCGCAGGCCGAGATTGATGTCGATGAGATCGGTCGTGAGCAGCTTGCCGTCGACGACGATGCCGGGCGTGACGAACATGTCGCGGCCCCACTTGCCCATCGTCGCGTAGCGGAAGTCGCAGGTGTCGGGATCCTGGAACGAGCCCCAGCAGCCCATCAGCACGCGGCGCTGTCCCACCTTCTCGTAGCCCGGCAGCGCTTCGTAGAAGAAGTCGAACAGATCGTCGTGCAGCGGCACGACCTTCTTCATGAACTCGATGTACTTCATGAGGCGCACGAGGTAGTCGTTGAACAGCTGCACGGTCGCGACCGTGCCGACGCCGCCGGGATACAGCGTCGACGGATGCACGTGCCGGCCTTCCATCAGGCAGAACATCTCGCGCGTCAGCCGGCTCATCTGCAGCGCCTCGCGATAGAACGCGCCGGTGAACGGATTGAGCGAGCGCATGATGTCGGCGATGGTGCGATAGCCGTGCTCTTTCGCATGCGGCGCCTCGGTCTTCTCGGCCTTGGCGAGCACCGACGGATTCGTCTCGCGCACCATCTGCTCGCAGAAGTCCACGCCGACCAGATTGTCCTGGTAGAGGTTGTGATCGAACATGTACTCGGCCGCCTCGCCGAGATTGATGATCCACTCCGCGATCGCCGGCGGCTTCACGCCGAACGCCATGTTCTGCGCGTAGACCGCGCAGGTCGCGTGATTGTCGCCGCAGATGCCGCAGATGCGGCTGGTGATGAAGTGCGCGTCGCGCGGGTCCTTGCCCTTCATGAACACGCTGTAGCCGCGGAAGATCGAGCTGGTGCTGCGGCATTCGACGACGCTTCGATTCTCGAAGTCGACCTTGGTGTAAAGGCCGAGGCTGCCGACGATCCGGGTGATCGGATCCCAGTTCATCTCGATGATCTTGCCCATTGTCGTTGTCCTTAGGGCTTACGCCAGGCGGGCTCTTTGTGCAGCGAAGCCTTGGTGATCTGTCGCAGCGAGCGCACCGCGCGCCCGTACGCGACGACCGCGGACGTCGACATCTTCGCGCCCGGTGGCTCTTCCATGAACGGCATGAACTTGTCCGGGAATCCCGGCATCGTGCAGCCGATGCAGATGCCGCCGACGTTGGGGCAGCCGCCGATGCCGTTCATCCAGCCGCGCTTGGGCACGTTGCAGATGACGACGGGCCCCCAGCAGCCGAGCTTCACGATGCACTTCGGCGTGCCGTAGCGGCCGCCGAAGTCGCCTTCCTCGTAATAGCCCGCGCGATCGCACCCTTCATGCACGGTGACGTCGCCGAAGAGCCACGCGGGTCGCAGTGCCGCGTCGAGCGGGATCGGCGGCGCCTGCCCGGTCGCCTGACGCAGCAGATACAGCAGCGTCTCCATGAAATTGTCGGGCTGCACCGGACAGCCCGGCACGCACACGACGGGAAGACCCGACGACGATTTCCACTGCCAGCCGAGGTAGTCCGGCAATCCCATGCAGCCGGTGGGATTGCCTTCCATCGCGTGGATGCCGCCGTAGGTCGCGCAGGTGCCGATCGCGACGACGGCCCACGCGCGCGGCGCGAGTCGATCGATCCATTCGCAGGTCGTGATCGGCTGGCCGGTCTTGTCGTCGACGCCGAGTCCCGCCCAATAGCCTTCGCGCTTGTTCTTCTCGTTGGGGATCGAGCCTTCGACCACGAGCACGAACGGCGCGAGCTCGCCGCGGGCTGCCGCGTGGAACGGCGTGAGGAATTCGGCACCGTTCTCGAATGCGAGGACGGGATGATGCAGGCGCACGCTGGGCAGGCCCGGGATCGCGCCGAGCACGATGTCCTCGAGGCTCGGCTGCGTCGCCGCCGTGATGGAGACGGAATCGCCGTCGCAGGAAAGTCCGGCAGTGATCCAGAGGATGTCCATTCCCTTTCTCCTACCTGCCGCGCGCATGACACTAGTCCTTTGCCGGCGCTCCGGCAAGGAAGACCTCGCAATCAAGGTGCCCCACGGAGCTCTTGCCGATGCGCCACTAGTCAGTCTTCTCGACATGTGGTACTTCACTGCCGGCGGCGGCAGCAGTACCGTGGGGAGCTTCTGACGGAGAAGCGATCGCGTGACCGCGAGACACGACGTCTACAAGGTGCCGCACAAGGCGCAGCGCCGCGCGCTGTTCCTGACCGCTATCGCCATCGGCCGGCTGAATCTCGGCGACGACGCCGCGGCGGACAAGCTGGCCAAGGGCATCCGCCAGATCGTCGCGCACATGCGCGATCACTCCGCGAGCGAAGACCTCTACATCGGCCCGCTGCTCGCCGACCTCGGCGAGGCGCCCGAGGCGCTCCTGGTCGGGCATGAGGAGGTCGAGTCGCTGATGGAAGCGATCGAGCGTGAGCTCGACGCCGGCGCGCTGCATCGCGCCGATCACGAGTTCTATCTGCTGTTCAACCGCCTGGTCGCCTCCTACATCCGCCACATGGAGGTCGAGGAGAAGATCCAGACCGACGTGCTGTGGCCGCGCTACAGCGACGAAGAGATCATCGACGCGCAATCGAAGTTCGTGTCGTCGCGCAATCCGATGTCGAGCCTGTCCGACCTCGCGTTCATCCTGCCCTCGCTCAACATCGGCGAGATCTGCGAGTTCCTCGGCAGCATCCGCCGCGACGTTCCCGAGGAGCCGTTCGGGCTGCTGATGGCGGTCGCGAAGAAGACGCTCGAGCCGACGGTGTGGAACGCCGTCGAGACCAGGCTGGCCCGCTGGTGAGCATCGAGCTCAACCTGCCGGCGCGCGACGCCGACGCGCGCTTCCGCCAGCTGGTCGAGAGCGTCGAGGATTACGAGATCGTGCTGCTCGACACGCAAGGCCGCGTCAGCACCTGGAATCGCGGCGGGCTGCACATCACCGGCTACACCGCCGCCGAGATCATCGGCGAGAATTTCGCGCGCTTCTATCCGCCCGAGGATCGCGCCAGCGGAGCGCCCGAGCAAGCGCTGCGCGAGGCCGCCAGCCGCGGGCGCTTCGAGAACGAAGGCTGGCGCGTGCGCAAGGACGGCTCGCGCTTCTGGGCGAGCGTGGTGATCACCGCGCTCTACGACGCCAACGGGCGCCTCGAAGGCTTCCTGCGCGTCGCCCGCGATCTCACCGAGCGCCGCCGCGCGGAGACGGAGCTGCGCGACCGCGAGACGCGCCTGCGCGCGCTGGTGGAGACCAGCGCCGACGGCATCATCGTGTTCAATGCGCAGGGCCGCATCGACTCGGTGAATCCCGCGGCGGAGCGGATGTTCGGGTACGGCGCGCACGAGTTGCGCGGCCGCGACGTCCGCCTGCTCTGCGGCGCCGGCGAGCAGTCGCTGATCGGCAATCGCGATGCGATCGGCAAGCAGTCGGAGACCATCGGCCGGCGCAAGGACGGCAGCACGTTCCCGATGGACGCGACGCTGTCGGAGATGGTGCTGGCCGAAGGCCGGCGCGTCACCGCGATCGTGCGCGACATCACCGCCCGCAAGAAGGCCGAAGAGGAGCTGCGCGCGGCGCTGCAGCGCCTGCAGGAGACACAGGCGCAGCTGATCCGCACCGAGAAGCTCGCCTCGCTCGGCGGCATGGTCGCGGGCATTGCGCACGAGATCAACACGCCGCTGGGCATCGGCGTCACTGCCACATCGGCCGTGCGCGCATGGATGCAGCGGCTGCGCAAGGCACAGGCGCGCGGCCAGCTCACCACCGAGGAGCTCGACAAATTCCTCGCCGCGGTCGAGGACGCCTCCACGCTCGCGCTGAACAACGTCTCGCGCGCGGCAGACCTGGTGGGCAGCTTCAAGGAAGTCGCGGTCGACCAGACCAGCGAGGAGCGCCGGCCGGTCAGGCTCAAGCACTACGTCGAGGAGATCTTCGCGAGCCTCGCCCCGTCGCTACGGAAAGCGAAGCACGCGACCCGCGTCGACGGCCCCGACGATCTCGTGGTCGACACCTTCCCCGGCGCGATCGCGCAGATCCTGACCAACTTCGTCAGCAACTCGATCATGCACGGCTATCCGGACGGCCGCGCGGGCCAGCTCGTGGTGACCATCCGCTCCGACGCGGACGGCACGGCGCTGACCTACGCCGACGATGGCGCCGGCATCGCCGCCGCGCACCTGCCGAAGATCTTCGATCCGTTCTTCACCACCAAGCGCGGCGCCGGCGGCAGCGGACTCGGCCTGCACATCGTGCACAACCTGGTGACCCAGCGCCTCGGCGGCACCATCGAGGCGGAGAGCGTCGAAGGCCGCGGCGCGCAATTCCGCATCCGCATCCCGAATCGCGCCTGAGACACGCGCTAGTGGCGCGTGGCCTCGAAGCGCGAGATCACCTCGCGCAGAGCGTCGGTGGTGAACGGCTTGGCGATGTAATCGTTCATGCCGGCGGCGAGACACTTCTCGCGATCGCCGCCCATCGCGTGCGCCGTCATCGCGATGATCCAGGTGTCCTGATTCGGGCCGTCGTGGTTGCGCACTTCGGCGGTGACGCCGTAGCCGTCGAGATCGGGCATCTGGCAGTCCATCAGCACGAAGTCGTAGTGCTCCTTCTGCAGCGCGGAGAGCGCGTCGCGGCCGTTGTCGACGAACTCCGCCTGCAGCCCGCAGCGCTTGAGCTGATGCTGCGCGACCATCTTGTTCACCGGATTGTCTTCCGCGGCGAGGATGCGCCAGCGGCTCGCCGCCTGCGGCGTGGGCGCGGTCGCAGCCGTTGCCGCTTCGGCCTGCGCCGGTGCGGCATCGCGCGTGAAGCGGACCGTGAACCAGAACGTCGAGCCCTTGCCGGGCTCGCTGTCGACGCCGATCTCGCCGCCCATCAGCTCGACCAGGCGACGCGAGATCGCCAGCCCGAGCCCGGTACCGCCGTACTTGCGCGTGGTCGAGCCGTCGGCCTGCACGAAGGGCTGGAACAGGCGCGGCACCACGTCGCGCGGGATGCCGATGCCGCTGTCGGTGACGGCGAAGCGCACGAACACCTCGCCCGCGGTATCGCGCACCAGGCGCGCCGACACGGCGACCTGCCCGCGCTCGGTGAACTTGATCGCATTCGAGATCAGATTGGTGAGCACCTGCGACAGGCGCACTGGATCGCCGCGCAGCGCCGGCGGCACCTTGTCGTCGATCGCAGCCGAGAACTCGAGGCTCTTCGCCGAGCCGGCTTCGCGGCCGATCTGCACCGCGCGCCGGACGATCTCGCGCAGATCCAGCGGCGCCGCCTCGACCTGCATCATGCCCGCCTCGATCTTGGAGATGTCGAGGATGTCGTTGATGATCGTCAGCAGCGTGCGCGCGCTGTACTGGATGGTTTCCGCGGCGTCGCGCTGCGCATCGTCGAGCGTGGTGTCGAGCAGGAGCTCGGTCATGCCCATGATGCCGTTCATCGGCGTGCGGATCTCGTGGCTCATGTTGGCGAGGAA
>DASRHK010000123.1:0-10833 GCA_035650495.1 Nevskiaceae bacterium
CGACCTTGAGCTCGACGAGCGGGTCGTCGGTCGACCACGCGCCGAGGCCCGGCGACTGCAGCGCGAGCTGCAAGCGCTCCTGCGCCTGCTGCACGACCTTGCGCGCCTTGTCGCGGCCGGAGAACACCTGCAACCCGTGCAGCACGATGACGACGACGAGGAACACGGTCCACCAGTCCGCGGTGGTCATGCCGACGTCGACGTAGGTCGCGCGCAGGAACACCATCGCGCCGAGCGCGACGAAGCCCATCGCGAGTGCCTCGAGATACAGATGGAAGCGATAGCGCAGGCCGAGGTCGGCAAACGCTAGATAGAAGACGAACAGCGTCGGCAATCCCGGATGTGGATCGTGCGGCACGCCGATCACGAAAGCGCAGAGATCCAGCCCGACCAGCGTGCGCTGCAACGGCACCGACAGCCGCTGCCCGCGCGCGAGGAACATGATGAGCGCGACGATGACGACGTAAGCGACCATCGCCGAGGCGATGTGATGCTGATTGAGGAAGCCGGGCGCGACGCCTTCGTGCCGCATGTAGGTGAACAGCAGCAGCGCGAAGACGTAGCGATAGAGGAACTGCGAGAAATAGAGGACCTGCCGCCAACGTCCGAGCTCACGGACGTGCAGTTCAGCCTGCAAAGCCCCCGGCGCCGCGATGGCTGCGACGTTCATGTCCTCCCCCGGAGGGCTACTCTACGCTGCTGCTACAGCCCCTGCAGTCGCGCCACGTTGAGCATCAGCCACTTGGTGCCGGCATGGGTGAAGCGCACTTCGACCCGCGTGCGCTCGCCGTCGCCGTCGAAGTTCAGGATCACGCCCTCCCCGAACTTGTCGTGGCGGACGCTCTGCCCGAGCTTCAGGCCGCCGGCGATCTGCTCCGCGGGCGGCGCAGCTTGCCGGCGTTCGTAGCGCTGCTCGTACGAGCGCTCCCGCGGCTGGACGCGCGTCGTCTGCGCACCGAAGCCGTACTGCAATCGAAGCGCTTCGGGATTGCGCGCGCCGAGCGTGGGTCGCAGCAGGCCCGCGCGCGGTCGCGTCTCGACCACCGTCTCTGCCGGGATCTCGTTCAGGAAGCGCGAAGGCATGCCGATCTGATCGGCGCCGTGCAAACGTCGCGTCTCCGCGTACGACAGGAACAGATGCTTCTGCGCGCGCGTGATGCCGACGTAGCAGAGCCGTCGTTCTTCCTCGAGCCCACCCTCCTCCACCGCGCGCATGTGCGGGAACAGGCCCTGCTCCATGCCGACGAGGAAGACGACGGGGAATTCGAGGCCCTTCGCCGAGTGCAGCGTCATCAGCTGCACGGCGTCCTCGCCGGCGCCGGCCTGCTCTTCGCCCGCTTCGAGCGCGGCGTGGGTCAGGAACGAATCGAGCGGCGACACGCCTTCCTCTTCGGGATGCTCGAAGCCGCGCGCCGCGGAGACGAGCTCGTCGAGGTTCTCGATGCGCGACTCGGCTTGCTCGCCCTTCTCCTTCTTGTAGTGCTCGCGCAATCCCGTCGCTTCGATCACGCGCTCGGTCATCTGCGATAGCGGCTGACCTGCGAGCTCCGCGGCGAGCTTGTCGATGAAGTCGAGGAACTGCCACACCGCGCCGGCGCTGCGACCCAGCGCGTTCGGATCGGCCCGCGCTGCGGCGAACAGCGAAAGATTCTTGTCGCGAGCAGCCGCACGCAACCGCTCGAGCGTGGTGGCGCCGATGCCGCGCGGCGGTGTCGCGACCGCGCGCTCGAACGCCGGATCGTCGCCGCGATTGGCGATCAGTCGCAGCCAGGCGAGCGCGTCCTTGATCTCCATGCGCTCGAAGAAGCGCAGGCCGCCGTAGATGCGATACGGGATGCGATTGCGGATCAGCGTCTCTTCGAGCACGCGCGACAGCGCGTTCGATCGATAGAGGATCGCGGTATCGGAGTAGTCGAGGCCGCGCGTGCGGAACTCGTCGATGCGGGCGAGCGCGAATTCCGCTTCGTCGTACTCGTTGAACGCGGCGTAGAGCTGGATCTTCTCGCCCTCGCCGCGATCGGTCCACAGATTCTTTCCGAGACGACCCGTGTTGCGCGCGATCAATCCATTCGCTGCGTTGAGGATGTTCCCCGTGGAGCGATAGTTCTGCTCGAGCCGCACGATCTCCGCGCCAGGAAAATCGCGCGAGAACTTCACGATGTTCTCGACCTTCGCGCCGCGGAAGGCATAGATCGATTGATCGTCGTCGCCGACGACGAACATCTTGCCGCTGTCGCCGGCGAGCACGCGCAGCCATTTGTACTGCAGCGTGTTGGTGTCCTGGAATTCGTCGACGAGCAGGTGCCGCAGCTTGTGACGATAGTGCCGCTGGATCTCCGGCACGTCGCGACAGATCTCGTACGCGCGCAGCAGGAGCTCGGCGAAATCGACGAGGCCGTTCTGATCGCACTGCTGCTGATACGCTGTGTAGACGCGCACGAACTGGCGCATCGAGAAGTCGCCCTGGTCCTGCAATTGATGCGGGCGGATGCCTTCCTCCTTCTGTCCGTTGATGAAGCCGGCGAGGCCTTTCGGCGGATATTTGTCCTCGGGCAGCTCGAGATTCTTCGCGATGCGCTTGACCATGCGCACCTGATCGTCGGAGTCGAGGATCTGGAAGTTCTGCGGCAGCTTCGCCTTCTCCCAATGCATGCGCAGCATGCGATGCGCGATGCCGTGGAAGGTGCCGACCCACATCGCGCGGATCGGCACGGTGATCAGCCGCTCGAGGCGCCCGCGCATCTCGGCGGCGGCCTTGTTGGTGAAGGTGACTGCGAGGATCGAGTGCGGCGAGACGCCTTCCGCCGCGATCAGCCAGGCAACGCGATGCGTGAGCACCCGGGTCTTGCCCGAGCCTGCGCCGGCGAGCACCAGGCGATGCTCCGGCGGCGCCGTGACCGCTTCGCGCTGCGCGGGGTTGAGCGACGCGGTGAGCTGGGCGAGCGCGGGATCGAGCTGGCTTTCGAGGGTGAAACTCATCGGCGATATTTTACGGGCCGCGTACCGCGCGCGGCGTGTCCGATCGGACTTTATTTCGCGCGCGAGGGCGCGCGGCTACAGCTCGAACAGCAGCGGCGCGAGCGACAGCAGCGTCGCCACCGAATGCGCCATCGCCTGATGATGCTTGGTGAACGGGCCGACGCGGCCGCTGGTGTCGACCGCATTGACGAACTGCATCACGCCGTAGATGCGCCCGCGCGACAGCACCGGCATGTTGAGCACCGACACCGTGTTGTAGCCGAGCTTGTCGTCGAACGCCTTGGTGCGCACCCAGCTCGGCAGCTCGCGCACGTCGGCCACGTTCACCGGCTCGCACGTGGCGGCGCACATGGCGGCAAGCGAGGTCTCGTCGATCTCGCCGTCCGGGCGCCAGATCGGCGTGGCCTCGACGAGCGGTCCGCCCTTCTCGGAGGCGTCGAGCGTCAGATGCAGGCTCTGCGACAGCAGCACCTCCACGTGCAGCTCGCCGTCGCGCACCAGATACAAGGTGCAGCCGTCGGCGCCGAGGATCGAGCGCGCCGACTCGGCGATCATCCGGAACACGCCCTTGCCGTCGGTCTTGTGCGAAAGCACTTCCGACAGCCGATGCAGCTCGAGGTACGGGTCCTTGAGCACCGCGCTCGGCAGGCGCACGCGCGGCAGCGGCGCGGGCTGCGCATAGCGCAGCGCTTCCATCATCAGCTGCTTCGCTGAAGGGCCTTCCGCTTCTTCGGCGCCATGCTCGATCAGCAGCATCGCGGTCTTCTCGTGGCCGTAGTGACGGGCGATGTTGAGCGCCGTGTCGCCGTCGCGGTCCTCGCAGTTCGGATCGGCGCCGTGCGTGAGCAGGAGATCTACGATCGCGTCGTTGCCGTGGCGGGCGGCCGCGATCAGCGCGGTGTCGCCGAAGCTGTTGGTCATGTTGACGTCGGCGCCGGAAGCGACCAGCGCGCGCGCGAACTCGTAATGGCCCTGATCCGCCGCGGTCACCAGCGCGTCGGGGGCGTTGAGATAGGGCGGCGCAGAGTACGGCACTGGCGGACTTTTGCTCACTCGAACACGATCACCTGACGAACCGATTCGCCCCGCGCGAGCCGGTCGAACGCGGCATTGATGCCATCCAGTTTGAGCCGATCCGTCAACAGCCGCTCGACCGGCAGACGACCGGCGCGATGAAGCTGGATGAAGCGGGGGATGTCGCGCGAGGGCACCGCCGAGCCCATGTACGACCCCTTCACCGTCCGTTCTTCGGCAACGAGACTGACCGCGGGGACGGAGAACTTCTTGTCGGGATGAGGTAATCCGAGGGTCACCGTGGTGCCGCCACGCCGGGTCGCCGCGTACGCCTGCGCGAGGACCGTCTCGGACCCGACTGTCTCGAATGCGAACGCCGCACCGCCGCCGGTGTGCTGCTTGATCGCTTCGAGCGCCTTCGGATCGGTCGCCAGAACGGTGTGGGTCGCGCCGAGCGACTTGGCCAGCTCGAGCTTCTGCGGCACGACGTCGATGGCGACGATCGGCTGCGCGCCGGCCAGCTGCGCGCCGAGCAGCACCGAAAGGCCGACGCCGCCGAGACCGAAGATCGCGACGCTGTCGCCGGCGCCGACGCGCGCCGTGTTGACCACCGCGCCGACGCCGGTCATCACCGCGCAGCCGAACAGCGCCGCGATCTCCGGCTTGAGCGGCTCGTCGATCTTCACCGCCGAATGCGCGGAGACGACGGTGTATTCGGCGAACCCCGAAACGCCGAGATGGTGATGGAGCTCGCCGCCGTCGTGCGCGTGCCAGCGACGCGCGCCGCCGAGCAGCGTACCGGCGACGTTGGCCTTCGCGCCCGGCTCGCACAGCGCGGCACGACCGCTCGCGCAGGGCGCGCAGTGTCCGCACGCCGGCACGAACGAGAACACGACTTGATCGCCGCGCGCGAAGCCTTGCGTGTCCGGTCCGGTCTCGACGACGTCGCCCGTCGCTTCATGCCCGAGCACCATCGGCATCACGCGGGGGCGCGAGCCATCGATCACCGACAGATCGGAATGACACAACCCGGCAGCGCGCACGCGCACGAGCAATTCCCCCGGCCCCGGCGGCGCGAGCTCGATGTCCTCGATCGACAGCGGCCGCGACTCCGCATAGGGCGCGGGCAAGCCCATCTTGCGCAGGACGGCGCCGCGGACTTTCACGCGGTGACCTGTGGCGTGATGCGCTCGAGCGCGGCGCGCACGCTCGGTGGGATCGCATGCGGCCGGCGCGTCTTGCGATCGACGAACACGTGGACGAACCAGCCCTCGGCCGCGGGCCCGGCTTCACCTGCGCGGAACAGGCCGATCTCGTAGCGAACACTCGAGTTGCCGAGATGCACGACGCGCAAGCCGGCATCGACCGATTCGGGGAACGCGAGCGGCTGCTTGAACGAGCAATGCGACTCCACGCAAAGGCCGATCACGTCGCCGGCGTGGATGTCGAGACCGCCCTGTCCAATCAGGAACGCGTTGATCACCGTGTCGAAGAAGCTGTAGTACTCGACGTTGTTGACGTGCCCGTAAATATCGTTGTCCTTCCAGCGCGTTGTGATCGCCT
Source organism: Nevskiaceae bacterium (assembly GCA_035650495.1). GTDB lineage: Bacteria > Pseudomonadota > Gammaproteobacteria > Nevskiales > Nevskiaceae > DASRHK01. The sequence continues at coordinate 5,557 of DASRHK010000123.1, forward strand.
GGAAATGCGGATAGGCAGTGCGAGCGGGGCCCGGGGACATCAGGCAATATTAGCCGCATCGGGGATTGTCTTCGTTTCGGAACCTTCGTCGTGTCCAGGACGCCGGCGGCGCCCGCCGCCAAGACCGGCTCGCGCATCGCTCAATTCGATGCCATGCGCGGCATGAGCGTCTTCGCCGTGATGATCGTGCACTGCTGGTGGGTGCAGCCGGAATCGCCGATCAGCGCCGCCATCCGCAAGATGCTGCCGGCGAACTTCATCTCGGTCGACATGTTCTTCGTGATCTCGGGCTACCTGATCACGGGCATCCTGATGCGCTCGCTCGGCACGGGCCATTTCTTCCGCACCTTCTACATCCGCCGCGCGCTGCGCATCCTGCCCGCGTACTACTTCTGCCTGCTGGTTCTGTTCTTCGTGCTGCCGCGGATCGACGACCAGGTGCGCGATTCAAAGATCCTCGACTACTGGTGGATGTACGTGCTGCACATCCAGAACTGGCTGTTCTCGGTGGTGAACACCGACCTCGGCTGGCCGGGCACCTACCACTGGTGGACGCTCGCGGTCGAAGAGCAGTTCTATTTCGTCTGGCCGATGCTCGTGCTCGCCACGCGCACGCCGCGGCGCATGGCCATGGCCTGTCTTGCGATCATCGCGGCAAGCATCGCCTGCAAGATCGGCGTCGCCCTCGCGCACGGCAGCTGGTTCCTGATGCACATGAGCACGCCGACGCGCATGGACAGCCTCGCGACGGGTGCGTTGATCGCGACGTTCCCGCGCGAGATCGCCGTCCGCTACGCGCGTGCAGCGTTGCTCGCTGCGATCGGCGCCTTCGCGATCATCCTGCTGCTCGTCGCGACGCAGCCCAGCGATCACTCAGCGCCGCACACCGCCGCGATCACCGCGCTCGCGGCGATCGTGTTCGGCGGCATGACGCTGCGCGTGCACACGGGCGTCGCCTCGAGCCCGCTGCTGCGCAATCGCGCGCTGATCTGGATGGGCGAGCATTCGTACGGCCTGTACCTCATCCATCTGCCGCTCTTCTTCGTGATGCTCACCAAGCTCAAGCCCTACATGGGCGCGCTGTCGTGGATGCCGGCGAATGCGCGCGCCACGCTGATCTTCGGCTTGATGATGCTGATCACGCTGCCGGCCGCGTGGGCGTTGAAGCGGTATCTCGAGATGCCGATGCTCGAGCTGCGCCATCGGCTGGCGCCCGATCCGGTGCGGCCGTCGCGCGAAGTCGCGCTCGAGACTAATGTGCCCGCGGCGGCTTCCGCCGAACGCGCAGGTTGATCATCTCGACGATCACCGCGAAGCCCATCGCAAAGTAGAGGTAAGCCTTCGGCACGTGGAAGTCGAGCCCGTCGGCAACCAGCGCCATGCCGATCAGGATCAGGAACGCGAGGGCGAGCACCTTGATCGTCGGATGCCGCTCGACGAACGCGCCGACCGGCGCCGAGAAGAACATCATCACGCCGACCGCGAGCATGATCGCCGCGACCATGACCGGGATGTTCTGCGTCATGCCGACCGCGGTGATCACCGAATCGAGCGAGAACACGATGTCGATGATCATGATCTGCACGATCACCGAGAAGAAGCCGGCGATGGCCTGACCGATGGCAGCGTCGGCCGTCTCGTGCTGTCCGGCCTCCACTTGCTCGTGGATCTCGAACGTCGCCTTGCCGATCAGGAACAGGCCGCCGATGATCAGCACGAGATCGCGCCCTGAAAGCTCGTTGCCCGCGAGCGTGAACAGCGGCGCGGTCAGCCGCGCGAGCCACGTCAGCGACAGCAGCAGCAGGATGCGCGTGATGCACGCGCCGCCCAGCCCGATCACGCGCGCGCGGGCGCGCTGCGCGACCGGCAGCTTGTTCGCCATGATCGTCAGGAAAATGATGTTGTCCACGCCGAGGACGATCTCGAGCCCGGCGAGCGTGAACAGGGCGACCCAGATCTCGGGATTGGTGAGAGCTTCCATCACGTCCGACCTGAAATGACGCCGACATCATAGCTTCATCGCCTTGTTATCCCGCGCGCCTAGCCTCGTCGCGTCATGTGCGGGCTCCTGCCATGAAGATCGCCTACGGCGTGATGGGCTACGGCCGCGGCCACGCGATGCGCACGATGAGCGTGCTGCCGGCGCTGATGCGTCATCACGACATCACCGTGTTCGCGGGTGGCGACGCGCACGACGCGCTCGCGCCGCTCTTCCCCACCGTGCGCATCCCGACCATCGGCTATCGCTACAACACGCGCGGCTCACATTCGCTGCCGAAGACGATCGCGGAGAACGCGGCGCCGATGGCGGATCTGCTGCTGCGCGGACTCGGCTGCGAGACGGTCGAGCGCGAGTTCAGGACCCGCGGCATCGAGCTCGTCATCTCGGATTCGGAAGCATGGACGCATCGTGCGGCACGACGCATCGGCCTGCCGCGCATCAGCTTCGATCACGTCGGCATCATCGCTTACTGCAAGCCGCACTTCCCGGCCGATCTCTGGCTCACCGGCATGCGCGACGCGATCGGCTATCGCGCGCTGATGGGCATTCCCGATCGCATCCTCATCTCGAGCTTCTATCCCGCCGAGCCCGCGTATCCCGGCATGCAGATCGTCGGACCGATGCTGCGCGACGTCGTGCGCGGCATCGAGACGCGCGAAGGCGACTATCTGCTGTGCTATCTCAACAAGGGTCAGCACCAATTCCTTTCGAAGGTCGAGCACACGCTGCGCCTGCTCGACCTGCCGGTCGTCGTCTACGGCACGCCGTTCCGCGGCGAGATCGAGAACCTCGACTTCCGCGCGCCGAGCAACGAAGGCTTCATCCGCGATCTCGCCAACTGTCGCGCCGTGCTGTCGACCGCGGGCAATCAGCTCATCGGCGAGGCGATCTATCTCGGCAAGCCGATCCTGGCGACGCCCGAGGACGCGTTCGAGCAGCGGCTCAACGCGCACATGGTCGAGCGCATGGGCGTGGGCATGCGCGCGCACCTGTCGACGCTCTCGCCGAGCGACGTCGATCGCTTCCTCGGCAACGACAGTTTCTACCGCACCAACATGCGCAGCCATTCCGCGGACGGTCGCGATCGCGCGCTCGCGATCCTGCACCGCTTCATCGATGAGCTCAGGCCAGCCCTTCGGCCATCCGTGCGAGCAATCGGTACATCTGCCGATTGTTCTCCGCGAAGTACGGCAGCTCCCGCAGGATTTCCTCCGGGGTCTGCACGTAGCGCGCCGGCTCCGGCCGCTCGTGCTCGAACCAGACCCGCGCATTCGCCGCGGTGACCTCGAGATGGAACTGGATGCCGACGACGCGCGCGTCGCGGCCGGAGAACGCCTGATTGGTGCAAGCCTCGCTGCTGGCGAGACGGTCGTAGCCCGGCGGGATCGCGAAGGTGTCGCCGTGCCAGTGGAAGGCCTGGAACTCGTCCGGGAAATCCGCGAACGCTTTCGATGAGCGCGCGTTGCGCTCGAGCCTGACCGGGAACCAGCCGATCTCCGTTTCGGCGTTGCGGGCGACCTGTCCGCCGAGCACGTCAGCGAGTAATTGCGCGCCGAGACAGATGCCGAGCACGCGCTTGCCTGCGGCGAGCGCCGCGCGGATCGCGTCGCGCTCGTCGCGCAGCCACGGATATCTCTGGTACTCGTAGATGTTCATCGGCCCACCCATCACGATCAGCCAGTCGTACTGATCGGCGGCCGGCGCCCGCCCGCCCTCGTGGAAGCGTGTCGCGGTGACGGTCGCATGCTTCGAGGCGAGCCACGGCGCGATGCAGCCGAGATCCTCGAACGCCGCGTGCTGGAACCAGTGCACTCTCATCGAAGCCGTCACGCTCCTGCAATGTCGCGGTCCTACGGTTGGCGCGGGGAACAAGCCTCCCCCATTCTTGCCCGGCCCTCGCGCCGGGCGATTTTTTTAATCGCCGGCGATGCTAGGCTCTTCGCGAATCGGGGAGGCTCGATGATAAACCTGTTTGCGATTGCCGCCGCCGTGTCGGCGCTGCTCGCGATCGCCGGGGAAGGCGGCGCGCGCCGCCATCGCGCGTTCTACGTGCTGAAGCCGCTCACCACGCTCTGCATCCTCGGCATGGCGCTTACCGCGCGCGATCCGGTGTCACCGCACTATCAGCAATTGATCGCCGGCGCGCTCGTGCTCTCCACGCTCGGCGACATCAGTCTCATGTTCGAAGGCGACCGCTGGTTCATCGGCGGACTGTCGAGCTTCCTCCTCGCCCATCTGCTGTTCGTCGGTGCGTTCGTGCAGGGTCTCCCCGCGTTCGCGGTGCCGTGGCCCGCGTGGCTGGTGATTCCGTACGGTGCGGTGCTTCTCACCTACCTGCTGCCGCGTGCGGGATCGCTGAAGATTCCGGTGCTCATCTATTGCGCAGCGATCTTCGCGATGGTGATCTGCGCCGCGGCGCGTCACGCCGCGCTCGAGGACGCGCGTGCGACCTTTGCGCTCATTGGCGCATCCCTGTTCGTGTTGTCCGACTCGAGCCTTGCCATCCGGCAGTTCCGCGGGCCTTATCCCGGCGCGCAGCCGCTGATCCTGTCGACCTATTGGCTCGCAATCGGCTTCATCGCCGCATCGGTTTAGCTATCATCCCGCGCGTCAAAGAACCTGTCCGGGGAGGACAGATCCACATGAAGAAACTGATTCTGGGCGCGGCTGCCGCGCTCGCCGTCACCGCCTGCGCCGACGTTGCGCCGGTCGCCAAGGGCCCGGGCCGCGCCAGCGGCATCGACGCCGCCAACTTCGGCAAGGGCATCCGTCCGCAGGACGATCTGTATCGCGCCGTCAATGGCGCTTGGCTCGAGCGCACCGAGATTCCGGCCGACAAGTCGAACTACGGCGCGTTCACCCAGCTCGACGATCAGGCCAACGCGGAAGTGAAGATCATCGTCGAGGATGCCGCGTCGCACGAGCAGAAGCCCGGCAGCGACGCGCAGAAGATCGCCGACGTCTACAAGTCGTTCATGGACGAGGCCGCGCTCGAGAAGCTCGGCGTGAAGCCGCTCGACGCAGAGTTCGCGCGGATCGACGCGGTGAAGAGCAAGAAGGAGATCCCGGCGCTGATGGGCCATCTGGTGCGCCTGGGCGTCAACGTTCCGCTCGCGCCCTACGTGCATCAGGACAACAAAGACTCGACGCACTACATCGGCGATTTCTACCAGGCCGGCCTCGGCATGCCGGATCGCGACTTCTATCTGCTCGACGACGCGAAGTTCAAGGACCTGCGCGCGAAGTACCAGGCGCACACCGAGAAGATGCTCTCG
>DASRHK010000124.1:0-8981 GCA_035650495.1 Nevskiaceae bacterium
CCGCGGACGCGTGAGCTCGTCGCGGCGTGGCGCGCGGAAGGGCTCGATGATCGCGCGATCGTCGAGCGTGCGCTGCGCTGGTTCCACGACGAGAACTTCTACTACACGCTGCAGCCGCCGGCGCTGCACGGCGACACCATCGACGAGTTCCTGTTCACGACGCGCCGCGGGTTCTGCGAGCACTATGCGTCGAGCTTCACGTTCCTGATGCGTGCCGCGGGAATCCCGGCGCGCGTGGTCACCGGCTATCAGGGCGGCGATCGCAACGAGCTCGGCGACTATTACGTCGTGCGCCAATCCGACGCCCACGCCTGGAGCGAAGTGTGGCTGCCGGGCGAAGGCTGGGTGCGCGCCGATCCCACCGCCGCGGTGTCGCCGGCGCGCGTCGAGCAAGGCCTCTCCCGCGCGCTCGCGCAGGAAGGCGATCTCCCCGAATTCCTGGCGCGCCGCTCCACCTACTGGCGCTATGCGCTGGAAGCACGCTGGGATTTCATCAATGCGAAATGGAACCAGTGGGTGCTCGCCTACGGCCCGCAGCTGCAGATGGAGTTCCTGAGCCACTTCGGCCTCGACGACATGCGCAGCATGCTGCTCGCGCTGACCATCCTGTCGACGGTGTTCATGTCGGCCGCCGGCTTGCTGCTGTTCCGCCAGACGCGCGCGCAGACGCAGGCCGACGCGGCACTGAAGCTCTGGCTGCGTGCGCAGCGGCAGCTCGCACGCGCCGGCCTGACGCAGCGCCCGAACGAAGGTCCGCAGGACTTCATCGATCGCGCCATTGCCGCGCGGCCGGACCTGCGCGAGCGATTGCTGCGTCTCGGCCGTGCTTACCTCCGCCTGCGTTACCTCGAGACGCCCGCGCCCGCGCTCAGGGCCGAGCTCGAGGTGGCCGTAAAGGCGCTCTAGCGAGCTACAGGCGCGAGCGGATCGCCCAGAGATCGGCGAACAGCGGCCGGAACAGCGTCTCGCGCAGATAGGCCGCGCCCGCCGATCCGCCGGTGCCGATCTTCGCGCCGATCGTGCGCTCGACCATCTTCACGTGGCGATAGCGCCACTCCTGCAGGCCTTCGTCGAGATCGACCAGGCGCTCGCACAGCTGCGCGGGGAAGCCGCCGTCGCGATAGACGGTGATCAGCATGTCCTGCACCGATTCGTTCGCCGCGGTCGGCTTCGCGAGATCGCGCTCGAGGACCTCGCGCGGCACTGGTTTTCCCTGCGCGTGCAGATAGCGCAGGAACGCGTCGTAGAGGCTCGGCTCCGACAGCAGCTTCTCGAGCCGATCGCGATTGCCGCCGGCCGGATGCGCGGCGAGCACTTCGGCACGCCGATGCCCGAGCAGGAACTCGATCTCGCGGAACTGCGCCGACTGGAATCCGCTCGCCGCCTCGAGCCGCGAGCGGAACGCGTTGAACGACAGCGGCGTCATCGTCTCGATGATGTCGACCTGCCCGACCAGCGTCTTCAGGATGGTTAGCACGCGCTTCAGCGCCGAGAGCGCGCTCGCGGCATCGCCGCGCAGCAGCGCTTCGCGCAGGAAACGGAATTCGTGCAGGAGCTGCTTGAACCACAGCTCGTAGACCTGATGGATGACGATGAACAGATGCTCGTCGTGCTCCGGGCCTTCCGATAGCGGCTGCTGCAACGAAAGCAGCTCCTCGAGCTTGAGGTAGCGCAGGTACGTGAGAGGCTTGCTCATGCCGGCATGATCGCAGGTTCGCGAACGCGCGCGAGCAGCGCCGCACCGGCGGCGAAGAACAGGATCAGCGCGAGGATCGACAGATGCGGATCACCGGTCACGCGCGCGACCACGCCCACGGTCAACGGACCGAGCACCGCCGCGAATTTTCCGAGCATGTTGTAGAAGCCGAAGTACTCGCCAGCCCGCTCGCGCGGGATCAGTCGCGAGAAGAATGAGCGCGAGAGCGACTGCACACCGCCCTGCACCAGGGCAACCATCACCGCCATCAGGAAGAACTGCAGTTCGGTGCGCAGCACGTAGGCCCAGCACGTCACCAGCACGAACACGAATAGTCCGAGGTAGATCGCGCGGCGCGTGCCGATCCGTCCGGCGATGCGGCCGAACACGATCGCGGCGGGAAAGCTCAGGAACTGCACCATCATCAGCGCGCCGATCAGCGTGCCGGTCGAGAAGCCGAGCTTCGCGCCGAAATCCACCGCCATCTGCTGCACCGTGCCGAGCGCGTCGATGTACAGCCAGTACGCGAGCAGGAAATTGCGGACGGGAACGTCCTTCACCACGCGTTTCAGCGTCTGCCAGAGCTCCGACCAGGTTGCCGTCGTCGCGATCGGCGCCGGTTCCTCCACGCCGCGGAACGTCGGGATCGAGAAGCCGGCCCACCACAGGCCGACGAGCACGAAAGCGATCTTGGTGGCAACGACCGCATCGGCCAGTCCGAACCACGCCGGATGCATCACGAGCACGACGTTGATCACCAGCAGCACGCCACCGCCGAGATAGCCATACGCGTAGCCCAATGCCGAGACGCGATCGGAATCCCGCGCGGCCGCAACCTGCACCAGCAGCGCATCCTGGAACGACGAGCCGGAATAGAAGCCGATCGAGGCCAGCGCAAACACGATCGCCGCCTGCAGCCACTGCCCTTCGCCGACCATCGCGAGCCCCGCGCTCGCGAGCGCACCGATCACCGTGAAGATCGCGAGCAGGCGCTTCTTCCAAGCGAGCCGATCCGCGAGCGCGCCGAGCCACGGCGCCATCAGCATGACGATGAAGGCGGCGGCCGAATTGATCGCGCCGAGATAGAAGGTCGACGTGCCGCCCGGCACGCCCTTGGCCCAGTACTGCGCGAAGAAGATCGGGAAGAATCCGACCAGGATCGTCGTCGAGAACGCGTGATTCGCCCAGCTGTACAGCGCCCACGCAATCTCTTGCTTGCGCTGCGGGCTCACGTTGCTAGACGAGATCCAGTCCGAGGACGAGCGCGTCTTCGCGACCGTCGTGCGCCGGGTAATAACCTTTGCGCACGCCGAAGGTCGAGAAGCCCGCGCATTCGTAGAGCCGGCGCGCCGACGCGTTCGAGCGGCGCACCTCGAGCAGCACGAGCGTCATGTTCGCGCTGCGTGCGATGCGCAGCAGATGATCGAGCATGAAGCGCCCGAGCCCTTGGCCGTGATAGCTCGGGTCGACGCAGAGATTGAGGATGTGCGCCTCGCCCACCGCCATCGACATCAGCGCATAGGCGAGGATCTCGTCGCGAGCGTCCTGCACGATCCACGCGCTGTAGCCGACCTTGAGGCAGTCGCGAAAGATGCCCTCGGTCCACGGGAAGGGATACGCGCGCCGCTCGATGTCGAGGATGCGCGGCAACTGCGAGGCATGCATCGGCTCCAGCGTCCACAGCTCGCTGGGGAGCGCGCTCACGCGCTGGCGCTCACAAGGAATTGATGGATGCGCTTCAGGTCTTCCCAGGATTTCGCTTTCTCGCCCGGACTTCGCAGCAGGTACGCAGGGTGGTAGGTCACGAAGAGCGGCGTGCCTTCCGGTCCCCAGCGATGCAGCGGCCCGCGCAGGCGCGCGAGCGGCTCGTCGGTCACCAGCAGGCGCTGCGCGGCGACGCGACCCAGCGCGACGATGAGCTTCGGCTTCACGAGCCGCAGCTGCGCTTCGAGGAACGGCCGGCACGATTCGGCTTCGTCCTCGGCGGGCTCGCGATTCCCCGGTGGCCGGCACTTCACGACGTTGGCGATGTACACGGCCTTGTCGGGTTCCGGCTCCAAGCGCGAGCGGCCGATCGATCGCAGCATCTCGTCGAGCAGCTTGCCGGCGCGACCGACGAACGGATCGCCCTGCGCGTCCTCATCGGCGCCGGGGCCCTCGCCCACGACCATCAGCGGCGCCTGCAGCGCGCCGGTTCCGAACACGGTCTGCGTGCGCGTCTCGCACAAGCGGCACGCGCGACAGGCGGCAACCTGCTCGCGCAGCGCGTCCCAGCCGGTCGCGAGCGGAGCTGCCACAACCTGCGGCTCGGCGATCTGTGGGTCGCCCTTCAGGGCGACGATCGAATGGAAGTCCCGCGGCACGCTTGGCGCGGCGACTTCCGGCGCGCTGCGCAGCGCCCAGGATTCGATCCCGAGCGCGCGCAGCCTGGCGAGGCGATTCGACATCGCCGGATTGTAGCGATCCGTCCTACGGCGTGCCGATCGTCTCCGCGATCTGCGGGTGCGCGCGCTGCGCGGAGACTGCGCCGAGACGGTTCACCGCGTTGAGGTAGGCCTTCGCCGACGCAACGACGATGTCGGTATCCGCGCCAGTTCCGTTGACGATGCGATCGCCCTTCGCGAGGCGCACCGTCACCTCACCCTGCGAGTCGGCGCCCCTCGTGATGTTGTTCACCGAGAACAGGAGAAGCTTCGCGTCCGACTGGATCATCTTCTCGATCGCGCTGAACACCGCGTCGACCGGGCCGTCGCCTTGTGCGGCTGCCTCGCGCGTCTCGCCATCGACGATCGCGGACACGGTCGCCTCCGATCGCGCGCCGGTCTTCGACGTCGCTGAAAGCCCCAGGAAGCGCACGCGCTCCTCCAGCTGCGCTTGCGACGTCTCCGTCACCAGCGCCTGCAGATCCTCGTCGAAGATGTCGTGCTTCTTGTCGGCGAGATCCTTGAAGCGCGCGAACGCGTCGTCCAGCTGACCCTGCGACTTGATGCGGATGCCGAGCTCTTCCAGCCGCTGACGGAACGCCGCGCGACCCGAATGCTTGCCCAGCACGAGCTTGTTCGCGCTCCAGCCCACGTCCTCGGCGCGCATGATCTCGTAGGTCTGGCGATGCTTGATCACGCCGTCCTGATGGATGCCCGACTCGTGCGCGAACGCGTTCGCGCCGACCACGGCCTTGTTCGGCTGCACCGGGAAGCCGGTGATGCCCGACACCAGTCGCGAGCAGTTCATGATCTGCGTCGTGTCGAGCCGCGTCTGGCAATTGAACAGATCCGGACGCGTCTTCACGGCCATCACGATCTCTTCCAGCGCCGCGTTGCCCGCGCGCTCACCCAGACCGTTGATCGTGCACTCGACCTGGCGCGCGCCGTTCAGCACGGCGGACAGTGAATTGCCGACCGCCAAGCCGAGATCGTTGTGGCAGTGCACGGACCACACCGCCTGATCGGAATTCGGCACTCGCGAGCGCAGCTCCCTGATCAGCGCGCCGAACACGTGCGGCAGGTTGTATCCGACCGTGTCGGGAATATTCACGGTGCGAGCGCCCGCACGGATCACCGCTTCAAGGATGCGGCACAGGAAATCCGGCTCGGAGCGTCCCGCGTCCTCCGGCGAGAACTCGACGTCGTCGGTGAACTTGCGCGCGTGCTTCACGGCGTTCACGGCCGCATCGACGACCTGATCGGGATGCATGCGCAGCTTCTTCTCCATGTGGATCGGAGAAGTCGCGATGAACGTGTGGATGCGCGAGCGCTTCGCGGGCTTCAACGCTTCGGCGGAGCTCTCGATGTCCTTCGCGTTCGCGCGCGACAGCGAGCACACGATCGATTCCTTGATCTCGCGCGCGACGGCCTCGACCGCCGCGAAGTCACCCGGGCTTGCGACCGCGAAGCCTGCTTCGATCACGTCGACCTTGAGACGCTCGAGCGCGAGCGCGATGCGGACCTTCTCGTCCTGGGTCATCGAGGCGCCGGGAGACTGCTCTCCGTCTCTCAGTGTGGTGTCAAAAATGATCAAGTGCTCTTTCATCGTTCATCCCCTGCGTGCGCAAGCGAATGCGCTGTGACCCTTCTTTCGAAGGTGTCGGAGTCTTTCTGGTTTCACGGATGTGGCCCCGTGCGGCCGAAGGATGGTGTCTGGCTTACGCCAGAAGCAGCAGGCCGAGCAGCAGCGCGCCGCGGAGAGCGGCGGGCGAAGCGATGAAGCTGCTGCGGTGGCTGTTCATGACGGCCGCAACCTTAGACGAGGTCGATGACGCCGTCAATCAGACGGTTTGTACTGGTGGCGCGGGCTTCTTGAGGCGCCGGCGCAGCGCGCCGACCGGCCCGGTGAGCGAGTACAGGAAGAAGACCAGGAAGAAGATCAACGGCGGGTCGATCGAGAAGAGCGCGAGCACCACGATCACGAACACGATGTAGCGGAACGGCACGCGCTCCGTGAGCTTCAGGCTCTTCAGGCTGAAGAACGGGATGTTGGTGACCATGAGGCAGGCCGCACCGACGGTGATGATCGTCGCGGGAATCACGAGGAGATCGCCGCCGAAGCCGAAGCTGTCGCACATCCACACGAACCCCGTCGTCACCGCAGCTGCCGCCGGGCTCGGCATGCCGAAGAAATTCCCTTTTGCGCCACCGCGCGTCGCGAGCACGTTGAAGCGCGCGAGACGCAGCGCTGCGCACGCGGTGTAGGTGAATGCCGCGACCCAGCCGAGCTTGCCGCCGAGCCATTTGTACTGCGAGAGGAAGTGCAGGCTCCACGAGTACATCACCAGCGACGCCGCGACGCCGAAGGCGACCATGTCGCACAGGCTGTCGTATTCCTTGCCGAAGTCGCTCGCGGTGTGGGTCTTGCGCGCGATGAAGCCGTCGAGCGAGTCGGCGACCATCGCCGCGAAGATCGCGATCGAGGCCTTCTCGAACTCGCCGTTCATCGACGCGACGATCGCGTAGAAGCCGCCGAACAGCGTGCCGGTGGTGAACAGGTTCGGCAGCAGGTAAACGCCGCGCCGGCGCTTGCGTGGAAGCTCGTCCATGCGCCGATGGTAGAACATGTCGTCGTGCCCGCGAAGGCGGGCACCCAGTTTGTGCTCAACAACTGGATCCCCGCCTCCGCGGGGATGACGACTTCGTCGTCAGTTCTTGGCCTTGTCGACCAGCTTGTTCTTGGCGATCCAGGGCATCATCGAGCGCAGCTTGCTGCCGACCTTCTCGATCTGGTGCTCCTGGCCGAGGCGGCGCTGCGCCTTCAACGTCGGCGCGCCAGCCTGGTTCTCCGCGACGAACTCGCGCGCGAACAGGCCGGTCTGGATCTCGCGCAGGATCTTCTTCATCTCGGCCTTGGTCGCGTCGTTGACGACGCGCGGGCCGCGCGTGTAGTCGCCGTACTCCGCGGTGTTGCTGATCGAGTAGCGCATGTTCGCCATGCCCCCTTCGTACATCAGGTCGACGATCAGCTTGAGCTCGTGCAGGCATTCGAAGTACGCCATCTCCGGCGCATAGCCCGCTTCGACCAGCGTCTCGAATCCGGCCTGCACCAGCGCGGTGGCGCCGCCGCAGAGAACCGCCTGCTCGCCGAACAGATCGGTCTCGGTCTCTTCCTTGAACGTGGTCTCGATGATGCCGGCGCGGCCGCCGCCGTTGGCGCTCGCGTACGACAGCGCGATCTGCTTCGCCTGCCCGCTCGCGTCCTGATGCACGCAGATCAGCGACGGCACGCCGCCGCCCTGCGTGTAGGTGCTGCGCACGAGATGGCCGGGGCCTTTGGGCGCGACCATGATCACGTCGAGATCGGCGCGCGGCTCGATCAGCTGGAAGTGGATGTTGAAGCCGTGCGCGAACGCGAGCACCCCGCCCTTCTTGAGATTCGGCGCGATCGACTCTTCGTAGATCTTCTTCTGATCCTGATCCGGCGCGAGCACCATGACGAGGTCGGCGGCTTTGACGGCGTCGGCGACTTCCTTGACCTTCAGGCCGGCATTGACCGCCTTGTCCCAGGACTTCGAGCCCTTGCGCAGTGCGACGGTGACGTCGACGCCGCTGTCCTTCAGGTTCAGCGCGTGCGCGTGACCCTGCGAGCCGTAGCCGAGAATCGCGACCTTCTTGCCCTGGATCAGTGAAAGGTCGGCGTCCTTGTCGTAGTAAACCTTGATGCTCACGTGTGCCCCCTGGGGCGGATGAATTGATTCAGGCCGGAACGGTCAGCACTTGCTGTCCGCGCGCAAGCGCGGCGACACCGCTGCGGACCATCTCGAGCACGGTGCCGACTTTCGCGATCTCCGTGATGAAGGCGTCGACTTCGGCGCCGGTACCGGACATCAACACCATGCGCGTCGATTCGGACTCATCGAGGATCTGGCCGCGATGCTTGCGTACGCAATCGATCACCGCGCGCGCGGCGCCGCCGCGGATCTCGACCTTGAGCATGAGGAGCTCGCACTCGAGATGATCGGCGCTGGACAGATCGGTGATCTCCACGACGTCGATCAGCTTGCGCGTCTGCTTGATGATCTGGTCGACGACGGAATCGGAGCCCGCGGTGACCAGCGTCAGGCGCGAAACCGCCGGATCGTGCGTGGGCGCGACGGTCAGCGAATCGATGTTGTAGCCGCGCGAGCTGAACATGCCCGCGACGCGCGCGAGCGCGCCGGCTTCGTTCTGCAGCAGGATCGAGATGATGTGACGCATATTGAGCCGCGCAAACTAACTTTGTTGCGCTGCAAAATCAAGTTAAGATGCCCGGTCCATTTTCGCCCCCGGGGCGCATTGCCGAGTTGTCCCATGAACGCCGTCCTCAAACCCCAGCCGCATCCCCTCGCCGGAAAGACGCTGACCGGTGCGGAGATCGTCATCCAGATTCTCGCGGATGAGGGCACGGACGTCGTTTTCGGCTACTCGGGCGGCGCGATCCTTCCGACCTACGACGCGATCTTCCGCTGGAACAAAGCCAACGGCGAGAAGATGCCGCTGATCGTTCCCGCCAACGAGCAGGCAGCGGGCTTCATGGCCGCGGGTTACGCACGCGCATCCGGCAAAGTCGGCGTAGCGCTGGTGACGTCGGGCCCCGGCGCGACCAACACCGTGACGCCCGTGCGCGACTGCATGGCGGACTCGATCCCGATCGTGGTGATCTGCGGACAGGTGCCCACCGCGGCCGTCGGCTCGGATGCATTCCAGGAAGCGCCGATCAGCTCGATCATGGGCGCCGCCGCCAAGCACGTGTTCCTCGTCACCGATCCGAACAAGCTCGAGTCGACCGTGCGCGCCGCGTTCGAGATCGCGCGCACCGG
>DASRHK010000125.1:0-22507 GCA_035650495.1 Nevskiaceae bacterium
CGTGCCGCTTCTCCCACAGTGACAGATCGCGCAGCACTTTCTCGACGAGCTTCGGATTCGGCGGCCGCCCGAACAGTCCGCGCGAGAAGTTCACCGTCGCCCACGGCGATTCGAAGGTGTCGGTCGCGAGCTCCTGCGGCACGAGCCCGATCATCGCGCGCGCTTCGCGGTAATCGCGCTGGATGTCGTGACCGTCGACGACGACCGAGCCCGACGACGGCGTGACGATGCCGCAGACGATGGAGATCAGCGTGGTCTTGCCGGCGCCGTTGGGTCCCAGCAGCGCGAAGATCTCGCCCTTGTCGATCGACAGGCTCACGCTCTTGAGCGCCTGCAGGCCCGACGCGTAGGTCTTCGTCAGATTCGAGATCTGGATGACGGCTGGCATGCGCTATCTTTTCAGGAGCGCTCGGGCCGCCGCAACGATTGACGCTTTGGAGGGCAATGTGCTGGTCGCGCCGACGCCGAGCGGGATGAAGCTGTCCTCGGCCGTGATGCGCGCCATGCGATCCGACGGCACGTGCCGCTCGACGAGCGCGGTGATCAGCTCTTCGCTGATCGACGCACTGCGCCGGCATTCATCGACGATCAGGATCTTCTTGCAGCCCTTCACCGCGTCGTGGACGCGATCGTGATCGATCGACGTGAGCCAGCGCAGATCGACGATGCGCACGCGCGGACCTTCCGACTCGATCTCCGGCGCGGCCTGTCGCGACAGGTAGACGCCGTTGCCGTAAGTGACGATCGCGAGATCACGGCCGTCGCCGTGGATGCCGATCTCGCCGAGCTTGCACCGATGGTCGGGGCCCGGATCGGCGAACGACCACAGGCCATCGCCTTCCTTCAGCAGATCGCGTGTGTGATAGAGCGCGATCGGCTCGAGGAAGATGACAACGCGCTGTTCTTCGTCGGCGAGGCGCACGCATTCCTGCAGGAGCCCGACCGCGTCGGCGCCGTTCGACGGGCACGCGACCAGCAATCCCGGAATGTCGCGCAGCACGCCGATCGCATTGTCGTTGTGGAAGTGCCCGCCGAAGCCTTTTTGGTACGCGAGGCCGGCCATGCGCACGACCATCGGGTTGGTGAACTGGCCTTGCGAGAAGAACGACAGCGTCGCCGCCTCGCCGCGGATCTGATCCTCCGCGTTGTGCAGGAACGCGAGGTACTGGATCTCGACCACCGGCAGGATGCCGTTCTGCGCGAGCCCGATCCCGAGACCGAGGATCGTCTGCTCGTCGAGCAGCGTGTCGATCACGCGATGCACGCCGTGTCTCTGCTGCAGCTTCAGCGTCACGCCATAAACGCCGCCCTTGTGTCCGATGTCCTCGCCGGCCATGACGAGCTGCGGATAGCGGGTCATCAGGCGGTCGAGCGTGGCGTTGATGAGCTTCGCCATCGTGGTGCGCGAATCGGGGTCGGATCCCGATTTCTGCTTTTTGAAATCGGGCTCTGACCCCGATTTGCCAAGAGCTCGCGACGCTCTCCTCGGCGGCACGATCGCCGCCATCACTTCCTTCGCCGTCGTGAGCTTCGGCCGCGTGATCACCTCTGCAGCGATCTGCTTCACCTTCGCGCCGATCGCGTCGTAGCGCTCGACGATCTCGCCCGCGCTCATCAGATCGTGATCGAGCATCAGCCGCGCGCTGTAGAGCAGCGGGTCCTGCTTCTCCTGCGCCTCGATCTGCTCCGCGCTGAGATAGCCCTCTTGCGCGTCGGCGCCCGCGTGGCCCATCAGGCGCACGCAGCGCATGTGCAGGAACACCGGCGCGCGACGCGCGCGTGCGATGTGTTCGGCCTCGCGCGCGACTTTCAGCGTGTCGAGGAGATTCAATCCGTCGCAGGCGAGATAGCGGATCGCCGGCTTGCCCGCCATGTTCGCTTCGATCCACTTCGGCGGCGTCGGTGTCGACACGCCGAGCCCGTTGTCCTCGCAGACCAGCAGCAGCGGTAGCGGAACGTTCTGGTACGCCGTCCACGCCGCGGCGTTGATGGCGCCCTGCGCGGTCGAGTGATTGAACGATGCGTCGCCGAAGCTGCAATAGACCACGCTGTCGCTCGGCCATTCGCGACCGATCGCGTTGTCGCCGAGCCGCTTCCACAGCGCAAAGCTGAACGCGGTGCCGAGCGCCTTGGGGAATTGCGAGGCGATCGTGCTCGTCTGCGGCGGCACGTTGAGCATCTTCGATCCGAGCACCTTGTGCCGCCCGCCGGCGATCGGATCCTCGGACGACGCGACGAACGACAGCAGCAGGTCGCGCGTGACGTCGTAGCCCGCGAGCTGCTTGCTGCGCTGGATGAAGAACGCCGCGTCGCGATAGTGCAGGAACGCGGGATCGGTCAGGCGCAGCGCGGCGGCGATCGCAGCATTGCCCTCGTGCCCCGAGCTGCCGATTGTGTAGAAGCCTTGCTTCGCGGCGTGCATGCGCCGCGCGTTGAGATCGAGCTGGCGCGAGAGGAGCTGCGATTCGAACAGCGCGATCAGCTGCTCGCCGGTGATGCCGGCGTCGTCGAGCGTCCACGCTTGCGCAACGTTCGGCAGCGCGTTGTCGCGCACGCTGCGATAGAACCGCTGCTCGATGGAGAAGGTGAGCTCGGCCACGCGATCGAGTTTAGCCCTTCACGCAAAGCACCTGCTTCAGCGTGTGCACCACCTCGACCAGATCGGACTGATTCGCCATCACCTGGTCGATGTCCTTGTAGGCGCCGGGGATCTCGTCGACGACGCCTTTGTCCTTGCGGCACACCACGCCTTCGGTCTGCTTGACGACGTCGGCTGCGGTGAAGCGCTTCGCCGCTTCGTTGCGACTCATGCGGCGACCGGCGCCGTGCGCGCACGAATCGAACGCATCGCGATTGCCCTTGCCGCGCACGATGTAGCTTTTCGCGCCCATGCTGCCCGGAATGATGCCGAGCTCGTCGCGTCCGGCGCGGATCGCGCCCTTGCGGGTGAGCCAGACGTCGGCGCCGAAGTGGCGCTCGCGCTGCACGTAGTTGTGATGGCAGTCCACCGCTTCCATCGCGATCTGAAACGGTGGCAGATGCCGGCGCATCGCGGCGAGCACGAGGTCGAGCATCACTTCGCGATTGGCGCGGGCGTAGTCCTGCGCCCAGCCGACCGCTTCGACGTAATCGGAGAACTCCTGCGTGCCCTCGTCGAGCCACGCGAGATCGCGATCGGGCAGGGTGCGATCGAGCTCGAGCGCCCGCTCGCGCGCCTGCTCGATGAAGTACTGGCCGATCCGATTGCCGATGCCGCGGCTGCCCGAGTGCAGCATCACCCAGACGCGATCCGCCTCGTCGAGACAGATCTCGATGAAGTGATTGCCGCCGCCGAGCGTGCCGAGCTGGCAGGTCCAGCTCGACTCGGTGTTCTTGCCGGCGATCAGCGGATGCTTGTCGAGGATGCGCTCGAGGCCTGGCTGGAATCGCGCGGCCGCGTCGTACGGCGCGCGATCGTCGCGATGCTGATTGAACCCGACCGGCACGTCGCGGCTGATCTGCTGGAACACCGCGCGCAGCTTTGCCTCATCGAGATCGTTCGCGCCGAGCGTCGTGCGCACCGCGGCCATGCCGCAGCCGATGTCGACGCCGACCGCCGCGGGGATGATCGCGCGCTTCGTCGCGATCACCGAGCCGACCGTGGCGCCCTTGCCGAGGTGCACGTCCGGCATCGCCGCGACGTGGTGATGCACGATCGGAAGGCTCGCGATGTTCTCGAGCTGCTGCTTCGACGCCGCGTCGACGTCCTCGGTCCAGAGATGGACCGGGACGCCGCCCGCGCGGCGCCGCGTCTCAGCCGTCTGCTTCATCCACCCTGCTTCAGCGGCTCCAGATGGATCTCCACGCGACGGTTCTGCGCGCGGCCCGCTTCGGTGTCGTTGCTGGCGATGGGCTGCGTCTCACCGTCGCCGATGGCGACCAGGCGATTCGGCGGCACGCCGCGCGACGACAGATACGTCGCGACCGACGACGCGCGCTGCTCGGAAAGCTTCTGGTTGTAGTCGCTCTTGCCGACATTGTCGGTGTGGCCTTCGACCGAGACGAGCTCCTTGTCGTACTTCTTCGCGACGAGCGCGACCGAGTCGAGCACGTTGAGGAAGCTCGGATTGAGATCGGAGCTCGCCGTCTTGAACGTCACGTTGCCCGGCATGTTGAGGATGATGTTGTCGCCCTGGCGCGTCACGGAAACGCCGGAGCCCTGCAGCTGCTTGCGCAGCTCGGCTTCCTGCTGATCCATGTAATAGCCGACGCCCGCGCCGGTGAGGCCGCCGACACCCGCGCCGATCAGCGCACCTCTGCGGCGCGACTTCGCGTCGTGACCCATCGCCACGCCGGCGACGGCGCCGATGACCGCGCCGATGCCTGCGCCATAGCCCGCTTTCGCGCCCTGCTGCTCGTTGGTGTACGGATTGGTCGTGCAGCCCGCGCCGATGGCGACGGTGAGTCCTGCGATCACAAGCGTCCTGGATAGTTGCATCGAGAACCTCCTTTCTTCTTGGTGGGGGATCGTCACAAATAGGTTCGCAAGCTTACTCCCGCAGCGGAACTCCGCGCGACGCGCGGCAGCCCAATGAGCTGGGGAGAGACAAGGAGGAACCATGCAGCGCAGAGCCTGGCTGCAGTCGCTGTTCGTCGGCGCGGCATCCGCCGTGATGACGGCGCAGGCCAAGCCCGTCAGCGATTGCCCGCAGCGCGATGGGCGCGACGAGCTCAATCTCGGCTACAGCCTGCTCTACGAGCAGGTCGACGGCTTGTCGAAGCTCAAGTGGATCGTCTGGCTCAAGCACGACACCGAAACCTTCGAGCAGACGGTGAAGCCGATCATCGGTTACTACACCAATCTCTCCGCACAGCTGGAGGATCTGCCGAAGCTGTATCCGGCGGTGCGCATCGACCTCAAGGCGATGCCGGAATTCCTCGGCAAGGCGCGCGAGAACATGGTCAACGAGCGGATCAAGGAGATCACGCCGATCGTGGGCGAGACCGGCACGCCCTACGAGCGCACGGTGCTGCTCATGCTGATGTATGCGCTCGAGGAGCAGCACCAGCTCGCCGGCGCGATGATGGAGAAGGAGAGCGTGGCGCGATTGCAGAGATTCCTGCGCGAGATGCGCGACGCGCTCGGCGCGCACCTGCGCTCGGTGAACGCGCTGCTCGAGCGGAAGTATTTCGCGCACGGCGCGCCTGCGCCCGCAGGAAAATGAGCGTCGCTTTCTCCGCACGCTGCGGTGCGCGTCCCAGGTCGTCGCGGACGAGCTTGTGCAGCCGGCCTTCGCGCCACGCCTCGAACACCGACGGATTGATGTAGGACTTGCGGCACACCGCCGGCGTGTTGCGCAGCTGCGCCGCCACTTGCTTCACCGCGGAGACGATGCAGGCGGTCTTGTGCGCATCGCTCGCATCGGCTTGCAGTGGCGTGCACGACATCAGCGCGAGGGCGCGAACCGTCGCACCCCAGGTGCGGAAATCCTTGGCGGTGAAATCGCGGCCCATCGCGGAAGCGAGATAGGCGTTGACCTGACCGGAATCGATCGGGCGCTGCACGCCGTCGTCGCCGACGTACTGGAACAGGTGCTGGCCCGGCAGCTGCTGGCAATGCCGCACGATCATGGCGAGCCGCCGGTCCTTGACGACGATCTCGTGCTCCTGGCCGCCCTTGCCGCGGAATTTGAGGAGCGCGCGACCGTCCGGGATGAACTTCGCGTGACGATCGCGCAGCGTGGTGAGCCCGTAGCTCTGGTTGTCGCGCGCGTATTCCGGATTGCCCACCCGCACCAGCGTCGAGTCGAGCAGCGCGACGACGACCGCGAGCACCTTGTCCTGCGGCAGGCCGGGCAGCGCGAGATCGCGTCGCAGCTTGCGCCGCAGCTTCGGCAGCGCTTCGCCGAACTCGATCATCCGGTCGAACTTCGCGCCGTCGCGGACCGCGCGCCATTGCGGGTGATAGCGATACTGCTTGCGCCGCCGCGCGTCGTAGCCGGTCGCCTGCAGGTGCCCGTGCGCGTCCACGCAGATCCACACGTCTTCGTATGCCGGCGGGATCGCGAGCTTGCGGATGCGCGCGAGCTCGGCCTCGTCGGTGATCTCCTCGCCGTCAGCGCCGACGTAGCGGAATTTCGCGCCATCGCGCTCGCGCCGGATGCCGGGCTCGTGCCCGGTGACGTAGCGAAGTCCGGCCTCGCGTGCGTGCGCGATGTTCGGCGTGTCGTCAGGCATAGATCATCTTGCGGGTCATGCCGCCGTCGACGACGAAGTTCGCGCCGGTGACGAAGCCCGCTTCCGGTGACAGCAGGAAGCGCGCGAGCGCGGCGATGTCCTCGGGCTTGCCCACGCGTCCCGCCGGATGCTGCTCGTGATCCTTCGCCGAGAGCTTCGGCTTGTGGCGCTTGCCGGTACGCTGCCATTCGTCGGTCGCGATCCAGCCAGGGCTGATGCAGTTCACGCGCACGTCGGGACCGAGGCTGATCGCGAGCGCGTGGGTGAGCGCGACCACGCCGCCCTTGCTCGCGCCATAGGCTTCCCAGTTCGGCTCCGACTGCAGCGCGCGCGTCGAGGCGATGAACAGCAGCGCGCCGTGATGCTCCTTCAGGTGCGGCGATGCATGCTTCGCGAGCAGGAAGCCGCCGGTGAGATTCGCCGCGATGACCTGGTTCCATTCGCGCAGCGACAGATCGGCGATCGGCTTCGGGATCGAAATACCGGTGTTCGCGACGGCCGCATACAGTCCGCGGCCGAGCTTCTTCGCTTGCGCGACCGCGCGCTTGACGATCGCTTCCTCCGCCGAATCGCCGTGAAGGAAGACGACGCGCGCCGTGCCGGAGAGCCCGCGTGCGGTCTCGCGGCCGGCAGCCTGGTCGACGTCGACGATGACGACGTGCACGCCGGCGACGGCCAGCGCGGACGCGATCGCCTTGCCGATGCCCTGGGCACCGCCGGTGACGATCGCCGAGTGATCCTGCACGCGCGGTTCTCCTGGGGTCTTCAATTTCGAGGCCGCGGCGATGGCGCAAGTTCCTGAACTTCCGGACCTGCGCTGCATCCAAGTGCCGGGGAGCCACCGATCGACCGCATGAAAGACCTGGCCGGACTGCTGCACCTCGATGCCAAGTTCCTGAACAACCCGCTGAGCGATTGGCTGCTGGCGGCCGGGATCGCGCTGACCATCATCCTGGCCGCGTCGCTGATCAAGCGCGTGGCCATGCGCCGCCTGTCGGTGCTCGCGCAGCGGACGTCGACGCACCTGGACGATGCGATCGTCAGCGTCTTGCGCCGCACGCCGCTCTGGCTCGTCTCGATCCTCGCGATCTGGGCCGGTGCTGAATTCCTCAACCTGTCGCACAAGACCGACGCGCTGATCACCAAGATCGCGACCGTCGCGATCTTCTTCCAGGTCGGCATCTGGGCGGGCCATCTGCTCGAGTACTGGGCGGCCCGCAAGCAGGCGCGATCGCTCACCGACAGCACGGCGGCGACCGCGAGCTTCGGCGCGCTGCTCTTCGTGGGGCGCGTGCTGCTGTGGGCGCTGATCCTGCTGCTCACGCTCGAGAACCTCGGCATCAACGTCAACGCGCTGGTGACGAGCCTAGGCATCGGCGGCGTCGCCGTCGCGCTCGCGGTGCAGAACATCCTCGGCGATCTGTTCGCCTCACTCTCGATCGTGCTCGACAAGCCCTTCGAGGTCGGCGATTTCATCGTGATCGAGGACTACATGGGCTCCGTCGAGCACGTGGGCTTGAAGAGCACGCGCCTGCGCAGCCTCGACGGCGAGCAGATCGTCATCTCCAACAGCGACCTGCTGAAGAGCCGGCTGCGCAACTTCAAGCGCATGTACGAGCGGCGCGTGCAGTTCGGCTTCCGCATCGCGTACACCACGCCGGTGGAGAAGGTGGAGAAGATCCCCGACATCGCGCGCGCCATCGTCGAGCGCCAGAAGAACGTGCGCTTCGAGCGCTCGCACTTCAAGAAGCTCGCGGAGGCCTCGCTCGACTTCGAGGTCGTCTATTGGGTGACCAGCGCCGACTTCAACCTGTACATGGACATCCAGCAGGCGATCAATCTCCAGCTGATGTCCGCCATGGCGGATGCCGAGATCAACTTCGCGGCGTCGAGCGTGGTGCGCGTGGTCGACAAGCCGAAGGCGCTCGAAGACAGGCCCGAGAAATCCGCGCTCCGGGAGGACGCGCGCAAGCCGATCCCCGAGAAGGCCTAGCGCTTCTTCGCTTTCTTCTTGGCCTTCTTCTTCGCGGCTTTCTTCGCGCGCGGCGTGCGGCGCGTGACCGGGCGCGTGCGCGCGCGCAGCCAGTCCGCGAACTTCTTCTCCGACAGCTGACCTTCGGCGAGCGCGATGAGCGTGCGGAATTTCTCTTCGCCGCTGGCGACGAGCTCGAGGTCGTTCAAGGCCAGGAAGGTGCGATAGCAGACGAGCGCGGTGCGCTTGTTCGCGTCGACGAACGGGTGATTGCGCGCGAGCCCGAACGCGAGCGTCGCGGCGAGCTCGGCGAGATCGGGTTGCGGCTGGCGATACGCGAACAGCTGCTGCGGCCGCACCAGCGCGAGCTCGAGCAGGTTCTCGTCGCGGATGCCGGGATTGCCGCCGTGCTCGGCGATCAGGCGCTCGTGGATCGCTTCCGCCAGATCGCGGTGCGTCCATTTGATGGCGACGGTCTCGGCCATCAGTAGCGCACCAGGCGCTTGATCACTTCGCGATCGTCGCGCAGGAAGGCTTCCGCGATCTGCATCTGCTCCTCGAGCTCCGGATCGTTCGGCGTGAGCTTGACGCCGTCGGGGAGCTCGGTCGCGTGCAGCACGCCGTCACGATCGACGCCGAGCTTCTCGAGCAGCTCGCGCGGCAGCTCCAGCCCGAAGCCGCGGACCATCTGGATGATCTTCAGCTTGATCGTCATGAAGCCGCCGGCTGCTGGCCGCGCAGCTTCGCGCTCGCGAGCTCGCGCACCGCGGTGAACGAAAGCGCGCCGAGGCTCTGCCAGGTGAGCAGCCGCTGCTTGAGCGGCTTGGCTTCCGGCAGCGAGATCCACAGCCGCAGCAGATGGCGACGGTTCTCGAGCTCTGGGAAATCCTCGAACGCGGTGCGCGCGTGCAGGATGGTGTGATTGGAGATGAGCTGGATGTCGCCGGGCTCGAGATCCATATCGAGACGGATCTCGGGCGAGTTCGCGATCTCGTCGTAGAGATCCAGCAGCGCGCGCTCGTCGTCGGTGAGTCGCGGCACGTGCGCGAAGCGCTGCGCTTCGCGGTAATAGTCGCTCTGCCAGAACGTGCGCAGCTCGCCGTCGGCGTAGGTGCACGGCGCGACCGGGAACGCCTGCACGCCGCCTTCACCCTTGGTGTCGAAGTAGAGCGGCTGGAACAGCCGCGGCGCGAGATCGGGTCGACGCCGCAGCACTTCGTTGAACACGGTCACCGACGGTGCGATGCGCGAGAGCCCACCGCTCTTGGCTTTCTTGAGACACAGCAGCCCGACGACGTCAGCCGTGTCGGTATGGACCGCGAGCGCCTTGTTGGTGCGGTAGTAACGGACGTCGCCGGTGGTGCGCTGATCGCGCACGTGGCCGAGCAGATCGTTCTGCGGATTCTGCGAGCCGGGGATGCCGAGGTGATGACCCATGCACCAGTACGCGATCTCGGATTGCTGCTCGCTCCATTGCGCGACCGGCACGCCGCGGATCAGCACGAAGCCG
The DNA here is from genome assembly GCA_035650495.1 of Nevskiaceae bacterium. Taxonomy (GTDB): domain Bacteria; phylum Pseudomonadota; class Gammaproteobacteria; order Nevskiales; family Nevskiaceae; genus DASRHK01. The sequence goes on from DASRHK010000125.1 coordinate 9,699, forward strand.
CGACCGTGACGGATCTCGCGGCGCCAGTCGGCGAGCCGAGCGGCGAGCGTCGGCAACGGAAAATCGGCGCGCGTCATCGCGCCCATCGGCTTGTGCGTCGACTCGGCGTGCGCGACCGCGCTCTTGAGCTCGTCGATTTCGTGCGGCGCGAGATGCACTTGCCAATCGGTGCGAGACGCCATCTCGTCGCCGCGCCACGCGGCCGGCGTTTGCAGCGGGCGCGTCAGCGGGCCTTCGTGCGGCCGCGCGAAGTAGTGCAGGGTCTGCGCCCGGAGCGACTTGTACATCGCCGTTCTCCCCCGACGACTCTATTCCCCGATGATCTTAACCAGTACGCGCTTGCGGCGTCGCCCGTCGAACTCGCCGTAGAAGATCTGCTCCCACGGCCCGAAGTCGAGCTCGCCGCCGGTGATGGCGCAGACGACCTCGCGGCCCATGACCTGGCGCTTGAGGTGCGAATCGGCGTTGTCCTCGCCGGTGTCGTTGTGCCGCCACTGCTTGGTTGGCTCGTGCGGCGCGAGCCCTTCGAGCCAGCGCGTGAAGTCCTGGTGCAGGCCGCGCTCGTCGTCGTTGATGAACACCGAGGCGCTGATGTGCATCGCGTTGACCAGCACCAAGCCTTCCTTCACGCCGCTCTCCCGGATCGCATCCTCGACCTGCGAGGTGATGTTGACGTAGGCGATCCGGGTCGGTGTCTCGAACCAGAGCTCCTTGCGGTGCGATTTCATCCTGCCTCCGGTATCGTGCCCAGCACGGGTGGCAACGGGGGTGCGTCCATGATGGTCGATTTCCTGGTGAGCCGGGCAGACCTGCGGCAGTGCCGCTTCGACGCGCCCGCCGAGCCGCAGCTCGAGCCCGGGCAGGTCCTGCTCGAAGTCGACAAGTTCGCGCTCACTGCGAACAACATCACCTACGCGGTGTTCGGCGACGCGATGTCGTACTGGAATTTCTTTCCCGGCCCGCAGGGCTGGGGCCGCGTGCCGGTGTGGGGCTATGCGCGCGTGAAGCAATCGCGTCACGACGACGTCGCCGAAGGCGAGCGCTATTACGGCTATGTGCCGATGTCGACGCACCTGGTCGTCGAGCCGGCGCGCGTCGCCGACGGCACGTTCTTCGACGGCGCAGCGCATCGTCGTGCGCTGCCGACGCCGTACCAGCGCTATCAGAGCGTGTCGAAGCTGCCGGGCTACAGCCAGGCCGGCGAGGATTTCCATCCGCTGCTGATCCCGCTGTATGCCACGTCGTTCATGATCGACGACTTCCTGTCCGACAACGCGCTGTTCGGCGCGCGCTCGGTGATCCTGTCGAGCGCCTCGTCGAAGACCGCGACCGGCGTCGCCTTCCTGCTGAAGCGCTTCAAGCGCTGCGAGGTGATCGGGCTCACGTCGAAGGGCAATCGCGCCTTCTGCGAGAAGCTCGGCTGCTACGACCGTGTCGTCACCTACGATCAGATCGGCACGCTCGACGCGAAGACGCCGAGCGTGTTCGTCGACATGGCGGGCGAGGGCAAGGTGCTGCACGACGTGCACCATCATTTCCGCGACGCGTTGAAGCACAGCGCGATCGTCGGCGCGTCGCACTGGGAGCAGCGCTCGACGCAGCACGGGCTGCCCGGGCCCAAGCCGCAGTTCTTCTTCGCGCCGAACCAGATCAAGAAGCGCACGCAGGATTGGGGTCCCGGCGGCGTCGACGCGCATTTCGCCGAAGTCTGGCAGCCGTTCGTGGATTTCGTCCGTCCCTGGATGAAGCTCGTGCACGGGCGCGGCGAAGGCACGGTGCGGGAAACCTATCTGCGCATGCTCGACGGCCGCGTGCCCGCCGACGAAGGTCATCTGCTCGCGCTGCAATGACGCGCCGCGCGTTCACCTTCATCTTCATCACGGTGCTGGTCGACTCGATCGGCTACGGCATCGTGCTGCCGGTGTTCCCGTCGCTGATCAGCGCGCTGACCGGCAAGAGCATCGCCGCGGCGTCGATCGACGGCGGCTGGCTCGCGTTCGCGTTCGCGGCGACGCAGTTCTTCTGCGCGCCGGTGCTCGGCAATCTTTCCGATCGCTTCGGCCGCCGCGTGGTGCTGCTCGGCTCGCTGTTCTGCTTCGGCATCGACTACCTGATCATGGGATTCGCGCCGACGCTCGGCTGGCTGTTCGTCGGTCGCGTGATCGCGGGCGCCGCGGGCGCGACGTTCTCGCCGGCGTACGCGTACGTCGCGGATATCAGCGCTCCTGAAAAGCGCGCCGGGAATTTCGGATTGATGGGCGCGGCCTTCGGCATGGGCTTCATCCTCGGGCCCGCGATCGGCGGAGCGCTCGGCATGCTCGGTCCGCGCGCGCCGTTCGTCGCGGCCGGCGTGCTGGCACTCGCGAACTTCACGTTCGGTTACTTCGCGCTGCCCGAAAGCCTGCCGCTGTCTTCGCGCCGCGCGTTCCAGTGGAAGCGCGCGAATCCGCTCGGCACGCTGATCCAGATCCGCAAGTATCCGGTGGTGTTCGGGCTCGCCGGCGCGGTGTTCCTCTGGCAGCTCGCGCATCAGGCGCTGCCCACGACCTGGTCGTTCTACACGATGGTGAAGTTCGGCTGGTCGTCGGCGATGGTCGGCGCGTCGCTGGCTGTGGTCGGCGTGATCATGGCTTTGAGCCAAGGCTTCCTCACCAGCCGCATCGTCAACCGCTTCGGAGAGCTCAAGGCTGCCGTGATCGGGCTCGTGTTCGCTGCGCTGTGCTACTCGGGCTACGCGCTCGCGAGCGAAACCTGGCAGATGTTCGCGTGGATGCTGCCGTGGGCGCTCGTCGGCGCGGCGTATCCGTCGCTGAACGCGATGATGTCGCAACAGGTTCCGGCGACTGCGCAGGGCGAGCTGCAGGGCGGCGTCGCCAGCCTCATGAGCCTGTCGTCGATCATCGGGCCACCGCTGATGACCGGCCTGCTCGGCTATTTCTCGATGCCGCAGGCGCCGGTGCACTTCCCGGGCGCGCCGTTCCTGTGCGCGGCGCTGCTCACTTTCGGCAGCCTGGTGCTCTGTCTTCGCGCAGCGCCCCGCGCCGAGTCGATCGATGCTGCGTCGGAGGCTGCTCGATGAAACTACCGCCGCTGGTGTTTCTGCTGGGCTTCGCGGGACTCGTCCCGTGCTTCGTCGATCCGGTCTGGTTGCTGCTGTCGCCGACCAGCGCGCCGGCGTGGCTCGATGCGGCGTGGCTTTCGTACGCAGCGCTCGTCGCCGCCTTCATGGCCGGCACGTTCTGGGGTTTCTCGGCGCCGGCGGCGCAGGGTCGCGATGGCACCATCGGGCTGCTGATCGCGTCCGCCTTCGTGCTGGCCAGCTGGATCAGCCTGCTGCTGCCGTTCCAGGCGGCGGTGATCGCACTCGCGATCATCTACGCGCTTCAGCTCGTCGCGGAGATCTGGCGCGAGCGCGCGCTCGACACGATCCCGGGCTACTTCCGGCTGCGCCTGCAGCTCACGATCGGCGCCGTCGGCGCGCTGCTGCTGCGCATTTTCCTAACGTAGAAAAACTAACCTTTCGTTGAATTGTTCTGGCCCGCTGTATGCATGGCCAGATGCTGACGCGAGCGCGGAAACTTTTCCGCTATCGACGCGTCACACATCGGTGCTGCAATGGATCGCAGCGATTCAACCCGGCGAGAGGGGCGCATCAATGTCCAAACCAACGCGCAGCGCGGTCGCGCGCCATCGAACCCTTTGGGTCTCCGACGTCCACCTGGGCTCGGCGGGGTGCAAGGCAAAGCAGCTCACCGAGTTCCTCAAGCGCAACGAATGCGAGCGGCTCTATCTGGTCGGCGACATCTTCGACGGCTGGAAGATGAAATCCAATTTCTACTGGACGCCGGATCACAGCCGCGTGATCAAGCAGGTCATCTCCAAGGCGCGTCGCGGCACCAAGGTCTATTACCTCGCCGGCAATCACGACGATTTCATGCGCCAGTTCGTGCATCGTCAGCTGCGGCTCGGCCGCGTGCGGCTGGTCAACGAGCTCGTGCACGAGACGGCGGACGGCCGTCGCCTGCTGGTGATGCACGGCGACCAGTTCGACGAGGTCGTCAGCGGCTACCCCGGGCTCGCGCTCGCCGGCGACGTCGCCTACGAAACGCTGATGTGGGCGTCCGACAAGCTCAACGAGGTCGGCCACAAGCTCGGCTTCGGCCACTGGTCGCTGTCGGCTTTCGCGAAGAACAAGGTCAAGGCCGCGGTGCAGTACCTGTCGGGCTTCGACGAGAAGGTGATCTTCCGCTGCAAGCAGGACAACCTGCACGGCGTCATCTGCGGTCACACGCATCACGCCGAAGTGCGCGAGCTGCGCACCGGCGCGATGAGCTACAACTGCGGCGACTGGGTCGAGTCCTGCACCGGTCTCGCCGAGGATTTCCAGGGCCGCATCCGGCTCGTCACTGCGGATCAGCAGGCGGAGCCGTTGCCCGAAGTGGCAGCGGTCGCAGCCCCGATCCAGCGAGTGGTTCGTCGACTCCCGCGGGTGGCCGCGAGAGTCCGGCGGAGGGCGGCGCGCGCCGTGCGCGTGGTCGAGAGCGTGGCAGCCGGCGTGCCCGATGCGGCCGTGGCGAGGCTGGCGCAGCAGAATCGATCGCGCGCAGCCGCGCCGCCAACCTAGGTTCGTCATTCCCGCAAAGGCGGGAACCCAGTTCTGCGAAGAAAGAACTGGTCCCTGCCTGCGCGGGGACGACGTCACGAAATCGTAGCCAGCTCGCCGTTCTGGTAATCGACCAGCGCCTGCTCGATCTCCTCGCGCGTGTTCATCACGAACGGCCCGTACTGCACGACCGGCTCGCGCAATGGACGCGCTGCAAGAAGGATGAATCGCGCGCCGCTCGGACCCGCTCCGACCTCGATGCGATCGCCGTGCGACAGGATGCCGGCTGAAAATCTCGGCACGTCCTTGTCGCCGACCTTCGCGTCGCCTTCGAACACGTAAAGGAAGGCGTTGTAGTCCTTGTTCACGGCGTGGTCGAAGCGCGCGTTCGCGGGCAGCTCGACGTCGAAGTACAGCGGGTCGGTGCTGATGCGCTTCTCGCCGTTGATCGGTCCTTTGGTCGCCTTGCCATCGACGTCGAGCGTGCCGGCGATCACTTTCACCTTCGCGCCGTTGCCGAGGGTAACGACCGGGATCTTCGCCGCCGGGATGTCCTGATAGGCGGCGGGCTTCATCTTCTCCTTCGCCGGCAGGTTGATCCACAGCTGGAAGCCGCGCATGCGTCCGCTCTCCTGCTGTGGCATCTCGGAATGGATGATGCCGCGCGCGGCAGTCATCCATTGCACGTCGCCGCTCTTGAGATCGCCGCGGTTGCCCAGGTGATCCTGATGGAGCATGTGGCCGTCGAGCATGTAGGTGACCGTCTCGAAGCCGCGATGCGGATGCGACGGGAATCCCGCGATGTAGTCCTCGGCGCGATCGGTGCCGAACTCGTCGAGCATCAGGAACGGGTCGAGGCGAAGATCGCGCGTCGAGCCGAGGCTGCGCCGGAGCTTCACTCCGGCGCCATCCGAGGTCGGAATGCTCTTGATGACTTGGTCGAGTGTGCGGGTCATGCCGTTACCCTCCGGAGATTCTCACTCTGCCGCTGCGCGCGCGCGTCGAGCGACAGCGTGCCGGCGCCGCGAGCGGCGATGACGAGGAAGCCGCCGGCCATGGCGACGTTCTTCAGGAACATGATCGACTGGATCTGATCGGCGAAGTTCGCGTGGAAGATCAGTGCCGACACGATGCTGAATCCCGCGAGCGCGATCGCGGCCCAGCGCGTCTTGTAGCCGACGATGATGGCGAGCGCGCCGCCGATCTCCAGTGCGATCACCAGCGGCAGCAAGCTGCCCGGGACGCCGGCGGAAGCCATGAAGGCCTGCGTGCCCGCGTACTGCGAGATCTTGCCGAAGCCCGAGACGAGGAAGATCGCGGAAATCAGGATGCGGCCGGTGAGGTCGGAAAGCTTTTCGAGGTTGTTCATTGCATTGCTCCGGTGCGTGTGGTTGCGTGGATCAGGCGGCGTAGGCGACGTCGGGCGTCGACAGACGCGCGATGGTTTCGTGAGCCTTGGCGATCGCGGCCTTCTTCGGCTCTTCGCCGAACGCGAGACCTTCTGCGAACACGAACTCGACGTCGGTGATGCCGAGGAACGCGAGGAACTGGCGAACATAGGGCGTTTCATGGTCGCCGGGGCCGGCGTGCACGCCGCCGCGCGTCGTGACCACATACGCCTTCTTGTCCGTCAGCAAGCCGACCGGCCCCTTCTCCGTGTACTTGAAGGTGACGCCGGCGCGGGCGACGTGATCGAAGTAGGCCTTCAGCGTCGACGGGATGTTGAAGTTGTACATCGGCGCTCCGAGGACGATGACGTCGGCGCGCTCGAGCTCTTCGATGAGCGCGTCGGACTCCGCGACGATCTTCCTCTGCGCGTCCGTGCGCTCTTCGGGCTTGGCGAGGAACGCCGCGAAGCGCTCGGCAGTCAGGTGCGGCAGTGGCTGGCCCGCGAGGTCGCGATAGAGGATCGTGGCGCCGTGATGCTGCGCGCGCCAGTCGGAGACGAGATGGTCGGCGAGCTTGCTGGACTCGCCGCGGTCGCCGTAAAGGCTGCTGTTCAGTTGCAGGAGCGTAGGAACTGTTTTCATGGTCGGGTCACTCCGGTTGAATTCGGGTGACACCTATTATTCATAGACAGAACAGATAAAAAAGAACAATATTCGGCTCAAATCCATCGAATTGATTGATACGATGAGCCAGCCCCGGATTTCGCTCGAGCAGTGGAGATCGCTGATTTCCGTCGTCGAGTCAGGTGGTTACGCGCAGGCCGCGGAAGCGCTCCACAAAAGCCAGTCTGCGATCACCTACGCGGTCCAGAAGCTCGAGTCCTCGCTGGGCGTAAAGGCATTCGAGATCGAGGGTCGCAAGGCCAAGCTCACGCCCACCGGACAGATGCTCTATCGCCGCGCGAAGGCGCTGCTCGAGGAAGCGGGACGCCTCGAATCGGCGTCGAAGGCGGTGTCCGCGGGTTGGGAAGCCGAGATCGGCATCGCGGCCGACGTGGTGTTCCCGTCGTGGCTCATGGTCGACTGCCTCGCGAAGTTCGGACAGGAAAGTCCGCACACGCACGTCGAGCTCTACGAGTCGGTGATCTTCGGCACCGAAGAGTTGTTGCTGCAGGGTCGCGTGCAGATCGCGATCGGCTCGACGGTGCCGACCGGATTCCTCGGCGATCCATTGATGACGATGCGCTTCGTGCTCGCGGCACATCCCGATCATCCACTGCACAAGCTCGGTCGCAAAGTGACGTCCGCCGATCTGCGCGCGCATCGGCATCTCGTCGTGCGCGACACCGCGACGACACGCACGAAGAAAGCGCTCTCGCTCGAGGCCGATCAGCGCTGGACGCTGTCGCACATGTCGACGTCGATCCAGGCCGCCAGCCGCGGCTACGGCTTCGCGTGGTATCCGGTCGACCGCATCCGCGACGAGATCGCGCGCGGGCTGTTGAAGCCGGTGCCGGTGACCGAGGGCGGCGAGCGCAGCGCGCAGCTGTATCTGGTGCTCGCCGATCGGGACGCTGCGGGCCCGGGCGTCCTGCGGCTCGTGGAGATCATCCGCGAAGCCGTGGGCGAGGAGTGCAAGAAAGAGCTGCCGAAATCTAGCTCGTCTTCCGCATCAGGCTCTCCTGCGTCACGCTGACGCAGAGCCGTCCGTTGCGATCGAAGATCAATCCGCGCGAGAACCCGCGCGCACCCTGGCTCGTCGGCGCGTCCATCACGTAGAGCAGCCACTCGTCCGCGCGCGCAGGACGATGGAACCACAAAGCGTGATCGATGCTCGCGACGACCATGTCCTTCGAGAACCAGCTCACGCCATGCGGGAGCAGCGCGGTGGAGAGCAGGTTGAAATCGGACGCATACGCGATCATGCACAGATGCAGCATCGGATCGTCGGGCAGCTTGCCGGCGGTCTTGAGCCAGATCGCCTGCTGCGGCTCGCGCTTCTCCGGCTCCAGCGGATTCCACGGCTTCACCGGGCGGAACTCGATCGCAACGTCGCGCAGCAGCGCCTGCCGATGACGCTCGGTGGTCTCGGGATGCGACTCGAGCCAGCCGCGACGCAGCTCGTGCGCGTCGCGTAATTTCTCGGGCGGCGCGACGTCGGGCATCCTCACCTGATGCTCCAGGCCCGGCTCGGGCTTCTGGAACGACGCGATCATCGACAGGATCGGCTGGCCGTGCTGGATCGCCTGGACCCGCCGCGCCGAGAACGTGCGGCCGTCGCGCACGCGATCGACCTCGTAGATGACCGCTTTCTCCATGTCGCCGGGCCGCAGGAAGTACGCGTGCAGCGAATGCGGGATCGATCCTTCCACGGTGCGACTCGCCGCCACCAGCGCCTGGCCGATGACCTGGCCGCCGTAGACGCTCTTGCCGCCGAGATCGCGCGATTCACCCCGGAACATGTTGTCGTCGAGGCGCTCGAGGTCGAGCAGCTGCAGCAGGTCGTTGAGCGGCTGGCTGATCATCCGACGCGTCCCTTCGCGATGTTCTGTTGTTGTGTGCTGATGGTACGCGAGCCGCGTCGATGGATGGTTTTCCATTGCACGTCGAGGCCGGTGTGCGGCCGCGTGTCGGATGTCAGATGCAGCTCGATGCGATCGCTCGGTTGCAGGACCAGTAGCTCGAGCAGCGGCAGATAAATCTGCTCCCAATGCGTGGGCTTTGCGCTTGGCGAAGTCGACAGCGTCACGCCAGGGACCAGCTCGCACTCCCACCACAGCGCGAATCCGAAGACGCGCGATCCGAGCTTGCGCGCGCTCCAGCTCAGCTGCGCGTGACGCAGACTCGACGGCGGCCGCGCGGAAGGCCGGAAATCGAGCTCGTCCCACTGTTGCGCATGCGCAGTCGAGCCGCCGAGGTCGGCGCGGGTCACCGCCTTCACGTACATATTGTCGAGCGCGATCGCGCGCGCGGCGGCGAGATCGATGTCGAAGCCGACGTCGCGCCAGACGTCGACCTCCTTCTGCAATCGCGGCCGCACCACCGGCGCGACGAATTGCCGCAGTCGCATCGGCATGATCTGTCCGCCGCGCGCGAGGAAGCGCCGCGCGTCGACCAGCGTCTCGAGCATGCCTTCTTCCAGCGCGAAGTTGCCGAGCGTCTCGGAGACGACGAGGTCGAACTTCGGCAAGCCGCGCAGCTCGCCGGAATGACCCTTGATCAGCGCCAGCCCGTCGAAGCGATTGGCGCGCGCGATCGCTTCGGCGACGTCGAGCATGTCGGTGTACTCGATCAGCGTGCATTGCTGCGCGCCGAGCTTGCGCGCGAGGAAGGAGAGGAATCCCGTGCCGGCGCCGATGTCGAGCACCGTCGTCTTCCCGGGCTTGATCGACCGCTTCAGCGCTTCATGGAACGCCGCGTTGCGCACACGATCGCCGAGGAGCTTGCGGTGGTATTCGATCTCGCTCATCGACCTACTATAGCGGCGTGAAGCTTCCCGACTATCCTGCTTTGGTCGCGTTGCCTGCCTTGCGCGCCGCGCTCGCGGATGCCCGCGCCGCCGTGCTCGCCGCGCCGCCGGGCTCCGGCAAGACGACGACGATCCCGCTCGCGCTGCTCGACGAGCCGTGGCTCGCCGGCAAGAAGATCGTGATGCTGCAGCCCAGGCGCGTCGCCGCGCGCGCTTCGGCTGCGCGCATGGCGCACCTGCTCGGTGAGAAGGTCGGCGAACGCGTCGGCTATCAGATCCGCTTCGATCGGCGCATCGGCAAGTCGACGCGCATCGAAGTGCTCACCGAAGGCCTGCTCGCACGCAGATTGCAGAGCGATCCGGAGCTGCCGGGCGTCGGCCTCGTCATCTTCGACGAATTCCACGAGCGCAGCCTCGACGCCGATCTCGCGCTCGCGCTGACGCTCGACGCGCGCGCGAATCTCAATCCGTCGCTGCGCGTGCTGGTGATGTCGGCGACGCTCGACGTCGTGCGCGTCCGCGAGCTGCTCGGCGATGCCCAGGGACGGGCGAGTGCCGCGGGCGCAGGATGCGCAGGAGCGGCCGGCGCGCCGATCGTCGAGGCATCGGGGCGATTGCATCCGGTCGATGTGCGCTATCTGCCGACGAGCGGTGCGCGTCATGGCGAAGCGGTCGCGAGCGGCGTGTTGAAGGCGCTCGGCGAGACGGACGGCGACGTGCTCGCATTCCTGCCGGGTGGGCGCGAGATCCGTGACGCGGAAAATGTGCTGCGGGATCGCGCGCTTTCCGTCTCGGTGTTCCCGCTCTACGGAGATCTCTCATCCGAAGCGCAGGACGCAGCGCTTTCGCCGTCGCGCGACGGGCGGCGCAAAGTGATCCTCGCGACGAACATCGCGCAGACGAGCTTGACGGTCGAAGGCGTGACGACCGTCGTCGACGGCGGACTGGTCCGCGTCGCGCGCTTCGATCTCGGCGCCGGGGCGAATCGACTCGAGACGGAGCGCGTCTCGCGCGCCTCCGCCGATCAGCGCGCCGGCCGCGCGGGACGTCTCGGCCCCGGCGCTTGCTATCGGCTCTGGAGTCGCGACGAGCATGGTGCGCGGCCGGCACATGACTCGCCGGAGATCCTGTCGGCAGATCTCTCGCGATTCGCGCTGGAGCTTGCGGGGTGGGGCACGACCGATCCTGCGCAGCTCGCATTTCTCGATGTGCCGCCGAAGGCCAACTGGACCTACGCGTGTGATCTCCTGCGCGAGCTCGGTGCGATCGACGATGCGGGTCGCATCACCACGCACGGCCGTGAGCTCATGCGCTTGCCGACCTCGCCGCGTCGCGCGCACATGCTGCTGGTCGCCAAGCGGGCGCAACTGGGCGGCGTCGCCGCCTGGGTCGCGGCCGTCCTCGAGGATTCCGGCCGCGACACGGGCGTCGACATCGCAGTCGCCTTGCGCAGCGCGATGACGGGCGACCGTCGCGTGCGGCAGGCAGCTGAGCAGCTGGCGCGACTCGTCGATGCCGTCCTCGCGATGCGCTGCGAGGATCGCGACGTTGCGCGCATCGTCTCGTGGGCATATCCCGAACGCATCGCGCGGCGCCGCGGCCCCCAGCAGAGCGCGCGCGATGTGGCGTATCTCTGCGAGGACGGCGGTGAGGCGCGCGTCGCCGCCGCGGCATCGATCGCGGCGACCGAATGGCTCGCGATCGCGCACTGGGAGCCCGGTCCGCCGCGGAAAATCCGGCTGGCCGCTCCGATCGACGAGCGCGACGTCCTGCGCGATCACTCGGATCGCATCCGTGAGTCGCGGGTCGTGCGTTGGGATCCGCAGAGCGAGACGGTTGTCGCGGAGCAGCAACGATCGCTCGGTGCGATCGTGCTGGAGCGCAAGCCCCTGCGCGACGTCGGGGAGGAGGGCGTAGCGGCGATGATCGAGGGCGTGCGCTCGCTGGGGCTGCAGGCGCTGCCCTGGGATGCGTCGACGCGGCAATGGCAGGCGCGCGTTCTGTCGCTGCGGGCGTGGCGATCGCAAGAGGCTTGGCCGGATGTCGGCGACGAGGCGCTGCTGCGGGATCTCGAGGAGTGGCTGGCGCCGCATCTTTCGGGCGTCACGCGGCGCGACCATCTCGCGCGACTCGATCTGTCGACGATCCTGAATGCATCGCTCGACTACGCCGCTCAGCGGAATCTCGCGAAGCTCGCGCCGACGCACATCGAGGTGCCGAGCGGGTCGCGGATCGGGCTGGAGTATTCGACGGACGCCAAGCCGCCGGCGCTGCACGTCAAGCTGCAGGAGATGTTCGGTTGCGTCGATACGCCGGCGGTCAACGACGGCGGCACCAAGGTCGTCGTTCATCTGCTGTCGCCGGCGCAGCGGCCGCTGGCGGTGACGCAGGACCTTTCGGGCTTCTGGGCGCGCACCTACGCAGATGTGAAGAAGGAGATGAAGGGCCGCTATCCGCGCCATCCCTGGCCGGACGATCCCTTGACGGCACCGCCGACGCGGCGGGCAAAACGACGCGGCGAGTAGCCGGTCGTCCTCGCGAAGGCGGAGACCCAGTTTTTTCCTTGACGCTGCGAAGCCTCGCGACGAGAATACGCGGCTCCTTTTTTGAGCCGTTGGCTAAGAGGGATCTGGAGGGATACTCAAGCGGCCAACGAGGGCAGACTGTAAATCTGCTGGCTTACGCCTACGAAGGTTCGAATCCTTCTCCCTCCACCAGATTTCGGATTCGGGTTGACGAGGCGGGAGTAGTTCAATGGTAGAACTCCAGCCTTCCAAGCTGGTAGCGCGGGTTCGATTCCCGTCTCCCGCTCCAAACAAAGAGGCACGCGTTTTCAGATATTCGCCCACCTAGCTCAGTCGGTAGAGCACACCCTTGGTAAGGGTGAGGTCGCTGGTTCGATTCCAGTGGTGGGCACCAGCTTTGAAGTGACGTCGCAGTCCCCATATTGAAGAGCCGGACGGAGAACCGAGCATGGCAAAGGAAAAATTCGAGCGGAACAAGCCGCACGTGAACGTCGGCACGATTGGCCACGTCGACCACGGCAAGACCACCACGACGGCCGCGCTGACCAAGGTGTCGGCGGACAAGGGCTGGGGCACCTACGTGCCTTACGACCAGGTGGCGAAGGCCTCCGAATCGCAGGGTCGCCGCGACGCGACCAAGATCCTGACCATTGCGACCAGCCACGTCGAGTACTCGACGAAGAACCGCCATTACGCCCACGTGGACTGCCCGGGGCACGCGGACTACGTCAAGAACATGATCACGGGCGCCGCGCAGATGGACGGCGCGATCCTGGTGGTGAGCGCCACCGACGGCCCGATGCCGCAGACGCGCGAGCACGTGC
>DASRHK010000126.1:0-17829 GCA_035650495.1 Nevskiaceae bacterium
TCCATCGGATCGCCGCGCTCGTTGAACCAGTCGATGTCGCGGATCTCCGGCAGCGGCTCGAAATGGCTGTGCTGGAAATATTCGCTGCGCAGGCTCGGACACGAGCGCCGCAGCGCGATCAGCCGCGCGACGAACGCGCGCAGCGCGCGGCCGCCTTCGGATTCGGCGGCGATCCAGTCGTACCACGACACTTCGTTGTCCTGGCAGTAGGCGTTGTTGTTGCCCTGCTGCGTGCGGCCGAACTCGTCGCCGCCGAGGAGCATCGGCGTGCCGTGCGAGGTGAACAGCGTCGCCAGCATCGCGCGCGCGACCTGCAGGCGGATCTCGCGGATGTCGGCGTCGTCGGTCGGGCCTTCGACGCCCCAGTTGCGCGATTCGTTGTCGTTGGCCCCGTCGCGATTGTCCTCGCCGTTGGCGTCGTTGTGCTTCTGCTCGTAGCTCGTCCAGTCGGCCAGCGTGTAGCCGTCGTGCGCGGTGACGAAGTTCACCGACGCCCAGGGCCGGCGCCGATGGTGATCGAACAGATCGGCGGAGCCTTGCAGCCGTGCGGCGAGCGCGCCGCGCAGTCCCGCGTCGCCGCGCCAGAACTTGCGCACGTCGTCGCGATAGCGCCCGTTCCACTCCGCCATGCCCGGCGGATGATTGCCGAGCTGATAGCCGCCGGGCCCGATATCCCAGGGCTCGGAGATCAGCTTCACGCGCTGCAGCAGCGGATCCTGCAGGAGCGCGTCGAAGAATCCCGCGCCGGGATCGAAGCCGCTGGTCTCGCGGCCGAGCGTCACGCCGAGATCGAAGCGGAAGCCGTCGACGTGGTACTCGCTCACCCACCAGCGCAGCGAGTCGAGCGCGAGCTGGATCACGCGCGGATGCGAGAAGTTGACCGTGTTGCCGCAGCCGGTGTCGTTGATGTGATGGCGCGGATCGTCCGGCAGCAGACGGTAGTACTGCGGATTGGCGAAACCGCGGAAGGAGAGCGTCGGGCCGAGCTCGTTGGCTTCGGCGGTGTGGTTGTAGACGACGTCGAGCAGCACTTCGATGCCCGCGGCGTGGAGCTGCTGCACGGCCCACTTCATCTGCGCGAGCGTGCCGTCGGAAAGATACGCCGGATCGGGTGCGAAGAACGCGAGCGTGTTGTAGCCCCAATAGTTGGTGAGGTTCCTTTCCACCAGCAGCCGATCGCGCGCGAACGCGTGGATCGGCAGCAACTCGACCGCAGTGACGCCGAGCCGCTTCAGGTAATCGATGGTGTAGCGATGGCCGAGCGCACCGAAGGTGCCGCGTTCGCGCTCCGGAATCGCTTCGCAGCGCTGCGTGAAGCCTTTCAGATGCACTTCGTAGATCACTGTGTCGGACCACGGCACGCGAGGCGGCCGATCGTCGCCCCAGTCGTAGCGATCGTCGACGACGACCGCTTTCGGCATGTACGCGGCGCTGTCGCGTCGATCGAACGAGAGATCGGCCTTCGGCGAGCCGATGCGATAACCGTAGAGCGCGTCGTGCCAGTGCAGATCGCCGCGCAGCGCGCGCGCGTACGGATCGAGCAGCAGCTTGTGCGGATTGAAGCGCAGGCCGCGCTTGGGATCGTAGGCACCGTAAGCGCGATAGCCGTAGATCTGCCCGGGACGTCCACCCGGCAGATAGCCGCGCCACACGCCGTCGCTGCATTCCGGCATCGGCAGGCGGCGCTCGTGTCGTCCTGCATCGTCGAAGAGACAGAGCTCGACGCGCTCGGCGTCTTCAGCGAACACCGCGAAGTGCGTGCCCCGGCCGTCCCAGTGCGCACCGAGCGGTTGCGCCTGGTGCTGCGGAGGCGTGAGCAGCCGTTCCGGCTCGCTCATCGCGGAGGCAAGGATTCGTAGCGAAGCAGAATGGTCGCGAGCGGCGGCAACGTCACCGACAGCGAGAAGGGTTGGCCGTGGCTCGGCTCGGCATCGGTCTCGACGGCGCCGGCGTTGCCGACGCCCGATCCGCCGTAGAGATCGGCGTCGCTGTTGAGCACTTCCCTCCAGCGACCCGCGCGCGGCGCGCCGATGCGGTAGCCGTAGCGCGGCACCGGTGTGAAGTTGCACAGCGCGATCACGGGCGAAGCGCCGGGCGCGAGTGCCGGCGTCCGATTGATCTTCGAATCGACGCCGGCCGCGACGTCGTCGCCGTAGCGCACAAACGCGTAGACCGACTGCGCGCGATCGTCGCCGATGATCCAGCGGAAGCCGATGCCTTCGCAGTCGAGACGATGCAGCGCCGGCTCGGTCGTGTAGAGATGATTGAGATCGCGCACGAGATCACGCACGCCGCGATGCAGCGGATCGGCGAGCAGCGACCAGTCGAGCTGGCGGTCGTGGTTCCATTCCCGTTCCTGCGCAAGTTCCGAGCCCATGAACAGGAGCTTCTTCCCCGGGTGCGTCCACATGAAGCCGAGGTAGGCGCGGAGATTTGCAAACTTCTGCCAGCGATCACCGGGCATCTTGCCCAGCAGCGAGCCTTTGCCGTGCACGACCTCGTCGTGACTGATCGGCAGCACGAATTTCTCGGAGAACGCGTAGACGAGCCCGAAGGTCATCTTGTCGTGGTGATAGCGGCGATGGACCGGATCCTCGTGCACGTATTCGAGCGTGTCGTGCATCCAGCCCATGTTCCACTTGTACGAGAAGCCGAGGCCGCCTTCCTGCGTCGGGCGCGTGACGCCGGGCCACGCGGTGGATTCTTCCGCGATGGTCAGCGCGCCCGGACAGCGCGCGTGCACGACGTCGTTGAAGTGGCGCAGGAAGTCGACCGACTCGAGATTCTCGCGACCGCCGTAGCGATTCGGCACCCATTCGCCCGCGCGGCGCGAATAATCGCGATACAGCATCGATGCGACGGCGTCGACGCGCAGTCCATCGACGTGGTACTCCTCGAGCCAGTGCAGCGCCGACGCGATCATCCAGCCGTGCACCTCGCGCCGGCCGAGGTTGTAGATCAGCGTGTTCCAGTCCTGATGGAAGCCTTCGCGCGGATCCTCGTGCTCGTAGAGCGCGGTGCCGTCGAAGCGCGCCATGCCGTGCGCGTCGGTCGGGAAATGCGCCGGCACCCAGTCGAGGATCACGCCGATGTTGGCGGCGTGACAGCGATCGACGAAGCGCTTGAAGCCCGCGGGCTCGCCGAATTCCGCGTGCGGCGCGAACAGCGACAGCGGCTGATAGCCCCATGAGCCGCCGAACGGATGGCCCATGATCGGCAGCAATTCGATGTGCGTGTAGCCGAGCTCGGTGACGTAGGGGATCAGCTGCTCGGCGAGCTCGTCCCAGTTCGGCGACGGATGTCCCGGATCCCAGCGGCGTCGCCACGATCCCGCGTGCAGCTCGTAGATCGAGATCGGCGCGTGCTCGGATTGGCGGCGTGCGCGCTCCTGCATCCAGCGCTGATCAGTCCAGTCGAAGCGCGTGTTGTCTGCAACCACCGACGCGGTTCGCGGCGGCGCCTCGACTTGCAGCGCGACCGGATCGGCCTTGAGCGGCACGAGTCCGTGCGGCCCGAGAATCTCGTATTTGTAGATCGTGCCGGCGGGCAGCCGCGGGATGAACAGCTCCCACACGCCCGCTTCGACGCGTTTGCGCATCGCGTGGCGGCGGCCGTCCCAGCCGTTGAAATCGCCGACGACGGAGACGCGTCGGGCGTTCGGCGCCCAGACCGCGAAGCGTACGCCCTCGACGTCGCCGTACTTCATCTTCTGCGCGCCGAACACGCGTCCGATCTCGCGATGATTGCCTTCGGCGAACAGATACAGATCCATGTCGCCGAGCAGCACGCCGAAGGAATATGGATCCTCGGTTTCTTGCACGCCGCCGGGCCACTGGATGCGCAGCAGGTATTGCGGACGCTGACCTGAACCCGCGATACGCCCGGCGAAGAGCCCGGGAATCTGGATCGGCTGGAGCGTCGCGAGCTTGTGCCCGTCGCGCGCGACGACATCGATGCTGGTCGCGCCCGGAAGATAAGCACGCACGAAATGTCCGCGCTGATCGTGATGCGGCCCGAGCAGCGCGAACGGATCGCCGACCGTGCCTTGCGCCAGCGCGCGCGCGGCGGCGGCGTCGAGGTGCAAGCCCGCGTCCTGGCCGACGTCGTCCATCGTTCTGCGTTCTCTGGTTTCGTTCACGCGCTGCCCTCACCTTTCATCCGCGCGGCAATGGCCGCGAGTCCGCGCAGCGGCACGCCGAGCCACGTCGGACGGTTGTTCGCCTCGTAGCTGATCTCGTAGGCGGCCTTCTGCAGCGTGAACAGGTCGATGAGCGCAGCTTCGGCCGCGCCGTCCTTCCACTGATGCGTGATGCTGCGCGCGGCAATGCGATACGCGTCGAGGAATCCGCGCGCCGACACTTCGCGGAAGCGCTTGATGATGTCCTGCTTCTTCGCGCGCTCGGCTTCGCCCTGCCCCGCGCCGCCACTCTGCTCGGCGCTGGCGGCCGCGTAATCGAACGAGCGCAGCACGCCGGCGACGTCGCGCAGCGGGCTCGACTTCTCGCGCCGCTCCTCGAGGGGCCGCGCGGGCTCGCCTTCGAAGTCGATGATGAAGACGTCGCCCTGCGCGACCAGCAATTGACCGAGATGCAGATCGCCGTGGATGCGCGTCATCAGCGAGCCTTCGCCTTGCGCCGCGAGCTTCGCGACCGCATTGCGCAGCGATTTGCGCTGCGCGACCAGATCGTGCGCGATCTTCTTGTCCTCATCGGCTGCCCATTGGCGCGGCGCTGCGAGCAGGTCCATCGCTTCGTCGAGCCGTTCCTGCGCCTGCTGGGTCCATGCAGCGATGTCTTCGGCCGACGCGTTCTTCGGCGCGAACGCCGGATTGTCGGTGGGCTGCGCGAGGCACGCGTGCATCTCGCCGAGCCGGCGGCCGAGCACCTCGGCGAAGCGCCCGAACTCGGCGAGCGCGTCGGCGCGCTTCTCGCTCGGCACCGCCTCCACCGTCATGATCGCGTCCTGGATCGCGCGCGTGAGCATGTTCTGCGTCCAGCTCCACGCGTCACCCTGGTTGTCGATGAAGCCTTCGAGCACGCACAGCACCTGCGTCTCGCCCTTGTCGGTGACGCGCGAAACCTCGCCGAGCAGCGGCGAGATGTTGGCGAAGCGCGCTTCCGTGAGATGGCGGCCCATCTCGGCCTGCGGATGGATGCCGTTGTTGATGCGGCGGATCAGCTTCAGGATCGCCTTGTTGCCGATGATGATCGAGCTGTTGGATTGCTCGGCGGGCAAGCGCCGGATCTCCGCGTTGGGCGGAATCTCCACCGACGCGAGCTGCGACGTCGGCACGAACTTGAGCTCACCATGATCCATCGGTACCGATTTCGATGCGCGCAGGAGATCGACCACGCCGTAGGCGAGCGCGTCGAGCGTGAAGGCGTCGGTGAGCACGCCGACCTTGCGGCCGCGGCGCACGCGCGCGAGCGCCAGTTGATGCGGCAGCGCGGTGACGACTTCCTCTTCGGGCAGGAAGCCCATCGGCAGCAGATAGCCGTCGCTGCCCTTCGCGGTCTGCGTCGACACCTGGCAGAACAGGATCGGCCGCGCGCTGCCCGGCAGCAGCACGCCCGCCGCGAGCTTGGTGCCGGTGATCTTCTCTTCTTTCGCCGCAAACCAGCGGCGCTTGGGCAGATAGTTCGGCAGCACGTCGCGCTCGAGCATGCTGCGCGCCGGCTCCTGGAGAATCTCCGAGACTTCGCTCTTCAGCACGATGGTGCGCAAATCCGGCATCGGCTCGGGCTGCGGCGTGTGCCACGACGGCAGCGCGGCCTTGGTCGCGAGCAGGAACCAGTAGAAACCGAACGGCGGCAGCGTCAGCAAGTACGGCAGCTGTCCGATCGGCGGGAACGCCGCACCGCCGACCATCTCGATCGGGACGCGCCCCGCGAGGTGCGCGAGATCGAGCTCGACTGCCTGCGCGGTGCGCGAGACGTTGGCGACGCAGAGCACATCCTGCTGGGTGCCGTCGCCATCGGTGAATTCACGCATGTAGGCGAGGATGGCGCGATTGCTCGGATACAGCAGCTTCATCGTGCCGCGCCCGAACGCCTTCACGCGCTTGCGGATCGACAGCATGCGCCGCGTCCAGTTGAGGATCGAGTGCGGATCGCGCGCTTGCGCCTCGACATTCACCGACTGGTAGCCGTAGAGCGGATCCATCAGCGGCGGCAGCACCAGCGTCGCCGGATCGGCGCGCGAGAAGCCGCCGTTGCGATCGAGCGACCACTGCATCGGCGTGCGCACGCCGTCGCGATCGCCGAGGAAGATGTTGTCGCCCATGCCGATCTCGTCGCCGTAATAGATCACCGGCGTGCCGGGCATCGACAGCAGCAGCGAGTTCAGCAATTCGATGCGGCGGCGATCGCGCTCGAGCAGCGGCGCGAGTCGACGTCTGATCCCAATGTTGAGCCGCGCACGCTTGTCCTTCGCGTAGTACTCCCAGAGGTAGTCGCGCTCGCGATCGGTGACCATCTCGAGCGTGAGCTCGTCGTGATTGCGCAGGAAGATCGCCCACTGGCAGTTCGCCGGGATGTCGGGTGTCTGGCGCAGGATGTCGGTGACGGGGAAGCGATCCTCCTGCGCGAGCGCCATGTACATGCGCGGCATCAGCGGGAAGTGGAACGCCATGTGGCACTCGTCGCCCTTCGCGCCGAAATAATGCTGGACGTCTTCCGGCCACTGATTGGCTTCCGCGAGCAGCATGCGCCCCGGGAAGCTCTTGTCGACTTCGGCGCGGATCGCTTTGAGCACCGCGTGCGTCTCGGCGAGATTCTCGTTGTTGGTCCCTTCGCGCTCGACGAGATACGGCACCGCGTCGAGGCGCAGCCCGTCGACGCCCATCGACAGCCACTGCTTCATCACCAGCAGGATCGCCTTCATCACCTGCGGGTTGTCGAAATTGAGGTCGGGCTGGTGCGAATAGAAGCGATGCCAGTAGTAGGCGCCGGCGACCGGATCCCAGGTCCAGTTCGATTTCTCGGTGTCGGTGAAGATGATGCGCGTGCCGGAATATTTCTGATCGGTGTCGGACCAGACGTACCAGTCGCGATACTTGCTGCCCTTCTTCGCGCGGCGCGCGCGCTGGAACCACGGATGCTGATCGCTCGTGTGGTTGACCACGAGCTCGGTGATCACGCGCAGCCCGCGCTTGTGCGCCTCGCGGATGAATTGGCGCGCGTCGCCCATGTCGCCGTAATCGCGATGCACGCCGCGATAGTCGGCGATGTCGTAGCCGTCGTCGCGTCGCGGGCTCGGATAGAACGGCAAGAGCCAGATCGTGTTCACGCCGAGCTCGGCGATGTAGTCGAGCTTTTCGATGAGCCCGGGGAAGTCGCCGATGCCGTCGTTGTTGCCGTCGAAGAACGACTTCACGTGCAGCTGGTAGATGACCGCGTCCTTGTACCAGAGCGGGTCCTTGGTGAAGGACGGCTCCTCGGCCTTGTGGGGCTTCCTCGCGACCTTGGGGACTTTTTCTGCGCGCGTCATGCCTTGGGTCTCACCCGCCAGATCGCGTAGGGCAGCTCGTTCGGCACGAAGCGCCAATGCTGCCACTTGCCGTGCCAGGTGAAGCGCCCGCCGCGCGCGAGCTCCTCGACGTCGAGCGCGCCGTGATCCGGCAAGCCGAATTCATGCAGTGGCACTTCGAAATGACCTTCCTGCGCGTGATGCGGATCGAGGCTGATCGCGATGAGCAGGAAGTTCGACAAGTCTAGAGTCGACTTCGCGAAGTACAGGACCTGATCGTTCTGGAACGTGTGGAAGCGCACGCCGAGGTGCGTGTGCAGCGCGGGGTTTTCCTTGCGGATGAAATTGAGGCGCGAGATCTCCGCGACGATGTTGCCGGGCGCGTGCCAGTCGCGGACGCGGATCTCGTACTTCTCGGCGTCGAGGTATTCCTCCTTCGCGCCTTTGGGCCCCACGAGCGGCGCGGCTTCGCAGACCTCGAAGCCCGAATACATGCCCCAGAGTCCCGACAGCGTCGTCGCGAGCGCAGCGCGGATCAGGAATCCCGGTCGTCCCGACGTGTGCAGGAAGTACGGATTGATGTCGGGCGTGTTGACGAAGAAGTTCGGCCGGTAGAAATCCTTCGGCGCTTCGCGCGTCAGCTGCACCATGTATTCGGTCAGCTCGGCCTTGGTGTTGCGCCAGGTGAAGTACGTGTAGCTCTGCGTGAAGCCGAGCTTGGCGAGCCGGTTCATCATCGCCGGCCGCGTGAACGCTTCCGACAGGAAGATCGTTTCGGGATGGCGCAGCCGGATGTCGGCGATCAGCCATTCCCAGAACGGCAGCGGCTTGGTGTGCGGATTGTCGACGCGGAAGATCTTCACGCCTTCGCCGATCCAGTACTCGATGACGTCGCGCAGCGCGAGCCACAGCGAGGGTTTCGCCTGCTCCGCGTAGAAATCCGGCGGCGAAATGTCTTCGTACTTCTTCGGCGGATTCTCCGCGTAGCGCAGCGAGCCGTCCGGGCGCCAGGAGAACCAGCCCGGATGCGCCTGCAGCCACGGATGATCGGGCGAGAACTGCACGGCGAAGTCGAGCGCGAGCTCGATGCCGTGATCCTCGGCCGCCGAGCGCAAGCGGCGGAACGCCTCGATGCCGCCGAGCTCCGGATGCACCGCGTCGTGCCCGCCTTCGGCCGAGCCGATCGCGTACGGGCTGCCCGGATCGTCGGGTCCCGCGATCAGCGCATTGTTGCGGCCTTTGCGGTTCTTGCGGCCGATCGGATGGATCGGCGGGAAATAGAGGACGTCGAAGCCCATCGCGCGGATCGCCGGCAGCCGGCCGATCACGTCGTCGAACGTGCCATGACGACTGCGATCGTGCGTCTGGCTGCGCGGGAAGAGCTCGTACCAGCTCGCGAAGCCCGCGGCGCGCCGCTCGACGTCGACGACGAGCTCGTGCGAGCGCGCGAGGAATTTGTGCTCGTCGACAGCGCTCATCGCCGTCGCAGCGAGATCGGAGAGCAGCAATTCGACTGCACGGGCTTCCGGCGCATCGTCGAGCTCCTCGAGCAATCGCGCGATCGCGTCGCGCGACGCGCCGGTTGCCGTCTCCAATCCGCGCTTGAGCAACAGCTGGCCTTCGGTGACTTCGAGCTTCACCGGCACTTTCGCGTCGGCCTTCCTGTGCAAGTCGTGACGGAACGTGCCCCAGACGTCGAGCCAACCGTCGATGCAGAAGCGATACCGTCCGGGCGTCTTCGCGACGATCGACGCGCGCCACCGATCGTTGCCGAGCGATTGCATGCGTACGATTTGTGGCGCGGCGCTGCCCGGCGCCGACCAGCGCACCGCGGCGGCGAGCTGATCGTGACCGTCCATGAACACGTCGGCTTCGATGGTGATCGGCTGATCGACCACGGCTTTCGCGACGAAGCGGCCGCCGTCGACTTCGGGAGAGATGCGCTCGATGCAGACGCGCGGCGCTCGCAACGCTGCCGTGACGTCAGCCGCCGGCTCGAGAGTGCTCTTGGTGACACTGCGCCGGCGCGGCGGCGCAGCTTTGACTTCTGTCATGGCCGCTGGTCCCCCGCGCACCAGGGGGCCTGTTCAAAAGGGACCTTATTGCGACCGCGGTTTTAGGTGGGGGTTCAGCGCAATTCAGAGAACGAAGCAGCGGCGGGCGCGATGCGTTCGAAACGTCCATAATCCGTAGTGAATGGAGCCGGCACCGATAGCCGGGCCCACATCATCCGGGGGGATCGATGCGTCAATCTCTGTTGGCAGCACTGCTGTTCCTGTGCGCGTGGCCGGCGTTCGCCGGGCTCACGACCATTTATTCGTTCAGGGCGCCGGAAGGGCTTCAGCCGTACAGCCTCGTCCAGGGCAGCGACGGGAATCTCTACGGCACGACCCTTTCGGGCGGAACCTACGGCCGCGGCACGATCTTCCGCATTGACGCGTCCGGTGCGTTTGCGACGCTGGCGACGCTGGGGCCTGCCAATGGCCGAGGTCCGCGCGGGCTGATCCTGGCGACCGACGGAAATTTCTACGGCGCGACAGCCGGCGATTACCCCACGTTGAGTGGAACGATCTTCCGAATGACACCCGCCGGCGCGCTCACGACGATCGCGACGTTCAGCAGCGGGCAACCGACCGGCGTCGTCCAGGGTGCCGACGGCAATTTCTACGGCGTGACCAACGGCGGCGGCAATTTTGGTCAAGGCAGTTTTTTCCGGTTGACCCCGGACGGCACGCTCACGACTTTGGCGCACTTCAACGACAGCACGGGCACCTATCCGCAGTCGGCGCCGATCCAGGCCACCGACGGGAATTTCTACGGCACCGCGCCGCAGGGCGGCCCGACCGGTGACGGAACGATCTTCCGGATCACGCCGAGCGGTGTGCTGACTGTCGTGGCGACGTTCCAGGCGGGAACCACCGGCTTCACGCCATCCAGGCTGATGCAAGGCAGCGACGGAAAGCTCTACGGAGCGCTCGCCAACGGCGGGGCGGGCGACTTCGGCACGGTCTTCCGCATCGCGCCGTCTGGCGGCGCCATCGAGGTGCTGTTCAACTTCAACAACGACAACGGCTCGAATCCTCGCAGCGGGTTGACCATCGGCCCCGACGGCGCGCTCTACGGCACGACGCAGTCCGGCGGTGCCGGCGGCCGCGGAACGGTGTTCCGGCTTTCCGGTGGAACCGTGACGACGGTGTATTCGTTCACGCGCCCGACGGGCAGCTATCCGGAAACCGAACTGGTCTATTGCGGCGGCGGAGCGCTGTGCGGGACCAATCGCAGCGGCGATTCCGGCGACGAAGGCTTCGTGTACCGCGTCACCCCGGCGGGCGCCTACGCGACCCTCCACGGCTTCGTCTCGCCCGACGGCATTCGCGCAGCCAGCAATCTCACGCAGGCCGCCGACGGCAACCTCTACGGCGTGACGCTGATGGGCGGCGCCAATCGCATGGGCACGGCTTTCCGCGTCTCGCCGGCGGGCGATTTCCAGACGTTGTTCGCCTTCGACGGCGACCACGGCTGGTATCCGACGACGCAGATGGCGATCGGTCCCGATGGCGACTTGTTCGGCACGACGCGCGGGGGCGGCGCGTACGGGCTGGGCACGATCTACGAAATTTCGCTCGCGGGCATCCTGACGACACGCGCATCCTTCGATCCGTTCCAGGACATTTCCTCTCCGAACAGCAGGCTTGCATTCGGGCCCGACGGCAATCTGTACGGCACGACGGAGAACAGCCGCATCGTCCGCATGACGCCCGATGGAGTCCTCTCGCCGTTCTATGCATACGACGGCCAGCCGACGAATCTCGTGCTCGGCGATGACGGCGCGTTCTACGGAACGACGCTCGGCGCCGGCGCCCAGTACTACGGGAGCGTGTTTCACCTCACGCTCGACGGCGATCTCACGACGCTGGCTTCCTTCGATCCGTCGACGACCGGATATTTCACGGATGCGCCTTTGCTCAAGGCCTCCGACGGGAATTTCTACGGGACCAACAACGTCGGCGGCCCGCACGGGCAAGGCGTGATCTACAAGATCACGCCGGCTGGCGTGCTGACCGTGCTCGCGTCATTCGACGGCACCAACGGAGGCTACCCACAGACGGGTCTCGTCGAGGGCGCTGACGGCAACTTCTACGGCACGACCGCGGCCGGAGGCGCCTACTTCGAAGGCACCCTGTTCCGGATGACGCCGGCGGGCGTCATCACGACGCTCGTCGAATTCGATCGCGCGACGACCGGCTCCTGGCCGGGAGGGCTTGCGCGAGGTGCTGACGGGAACCTCTACGGAACGACGCTGCTCGGCGGCCCGGGTGGCAACGGCACGATCTTCCGCTACGGCGATCTTGCGAAGCCCGTCATCGCCGTGTCGCCCAGCGCGCTGACTTTCGCGGATCAGGCAGTGCAGACCGGCGCAATCCAGAGCGTCACCGTGGCCAACACCGGCAACGCGCCTTTGCACATCGCGACCCTCGCGTTCACGGGACCGCAAGCATCCGACTACGCGATCGCCAACAACAGCTGCACGGTGGCCGTCGCGGGTGGGAGCAGCTGCGCGATCGGCGTGCGCTTCACGCCGACCGGCGGCGGAACGCGCGCAGCAACGCTGTCGATCGACAGCGACGCGACCGCTCAGCCGGTGACCGTCGCGATCTCCGGCAACGGACTGAAGATCCGATCGACGATGACGGCGACGGCGGCGTACACGGTTTCGCCCCTGGCGAGCAGCGGAAAGATCACGTTGAATCCCCGCGCAGTGCTCAAGGATTCCGGGAAGCAGACGCCGATCGCCGGCCGCACGGTGACATTCACGGCGAAGAACACGTTCCTGTGCAGCGCAGTGACCGGAGCCGACGGGACCGCCAAATGCAATGCGACGGTGCTGGCGCACTTGAGCGAGCTGCCGGCGATGGGTTTCACCGCGACCTTCGCCGGCGATTCGGCGTACCTCTCGTCAACGGTGCAGGCGACGTTGATCTGCGCAGGAACGGTTTGCCTGCGGTAGCGATGGAGAATTGTTACGGTGCGCTCGTGAGCACTCACTGGAAGTTGCGCGGTTAAGTGCGTGCGACATCTGCGCAATGCGCTCCGGGCACGTCGAAGCGCGCGCGCTGGGGGCCGCTAGATCATTTGACGGAGATCAATGTCGCTCGACGGCAACGGCTCTAGCCTGATCTGGTAACGATCGTCCCCACGATCGAACGGAGCAGGTCATGCAACATCTGCCTCAGTTCGCTCCCGTGCGTAGATCGGCGGGAATCCGGATGAGCAAGCTCGAGCTGGTCGAGGCGCTGCGGCGTTCCGAAGCGAAGTCGATCAGCCTCGCGGCGGAGAACGATCGTCTGCGCCACGCGCTGGCGATTGAGCAGGCCAACAATCAGTTCCACGTCGAGCGCGAGAAAGCCGGGACTTGAGGCCGCGAACCTCCTGACGCGGCGCAGCGTCGAACTCCTGGGAGACAGGAGCTCGTCATGGACCGGCGCTTCGCGGCACAGATTGGAATCTTCTTCGTCTCCCTCGCCATCGGCTCCGCGGCGCTCGCTGCGTCGACACCGTGGCGCGAGTTTGGCTTCGGCCTCGACCAGAAGCGCTACAACAAGTACGAGACGACGCTCGGCGCATCCAACGTGAGTCAGCTGCAGCGCCTCTGGCTCGTGCAGACGCGCGACGATTACCAGGCCCAGTCGTCGTCTGCGATCGTGGTCAACGGTCTCGCCTACGTCGGCACGGTGTTCCAGAACAAGCTGCTCGCGCTGCACGCCGACACCGGCGCGATCCACTGGAATCAGAAGCTCGACGGTCCCGTGTATGGCAGCGCGATGATCGTCGGACACACGCTCTACGCGACTGCCTATGGCAATCGGGTTTACGCGTTCGATGCGCGCTCGGGCGCGCCGATCTGGACCAGCGCTGCCCTCGGCAGTCTCGGCACGACCTCGCCGACCGTCGCCAACGGCAAGCTCTACGTCGGCGGCTTCGACGGCAATCTCTGGGCGTTCGACGCGTCGACCGGCGCGGCCTTGTGGCGCACCGCCACCGGCGCAGCGCTGCACGCCTCCGCGGCGGTGGTGAACGGTGTCGTCTACATCGGCTCGGACCAGCTCTACGCGATCGACGCGAACGACGGCACGATCAAATGGGCTGCCGATGTCGGCGGCGATGCGGCCTGGTCGTCGCCGGCGGTCGCGAACGGCGTAGTGATCGTCGGCGCCGGCGACGGCAACATCTATTCCTTCGATGTCGCGACCGGCGCGCGACGCTGGGCGACGCAAACAGGCAAGTACATCGACTCGTCCCCGGCCGTCGCGAACGGCGTCGTCTACATCGGCTCGCAGGATTTCAATCTGTGGGCCGTGCGCGCGAGCGACGGCAAGAAGCTGTGGCTCGGCGCGACCAACGGCGTCGTGAGCTCATCGCCGGCGGTTGCGAATGGCGTCGTCTATGTCGGATCGGCGGACGGGTCCGTCTACGCGTTCGACGCCGCATCCGGCGTGAAGCTCTGGAGCGACATCACGCCGGGCCCGATCCGCGCATCGCCGACGATCGTTAACGGACGACTGTATCTATCCAGCGGCGGCGGTGCGATCTACGCCTACGGCTTGCCCTGAACGCTACGGCGCGATGCGCCAGGCCGTCAGACGGTTTCCCGCCGGGACCACGAGCCAGCCCTCGCCCGCGCCGAGGCCGGTGCGCGGGCTGCTCACGTTCTGCTCGTCGGTGGCGAGGATCGAAGCGCCCGCGTTCGCATTCCATTTCTGCGCGCCGGTGGCGACGTCGACGGCGAACACCTCGCCCGTCGCCGAGCCGACGAAGACGCGATTGTTGACGACGATCGGCGCCGAAACGAGTTGACCGTCTCCGGCGAAGCTCCACTGCGTCGCGCCCGTCGCGACGTCGAGCGCCTGCAGATTCCCGCCCGCGAGGATGAACAGCTGCGATGAGGTCACCGCAGGCGTCACGTCGGTCGCTGCCGCGCCGAGGTGGGTGCCGTCGTCCGCGTCGAAGAAATCGAGACTGTTGCCGGACGCCGAGAAGTTGCGGCCGTAGAGCACGCCGCCCTTGACCGCCGACGTCTTGCCGCCGCCGCCTTCGCAGCCGTTCTGCTGATGCCAGATCGCCTCGCCGGTGGTCGGGGCGAAGTCGTAGGTCTGGCACGGATAAGTGACGTAGACGCCGCTCGAGGTCACCGCAGGTGAGCTGTCGTCGCCGTTCTCGACGAACGCGGTCCACAGCAGCTGGCCATTGCTTTCGTCGACCGCGTAGAGGGTGCCCGCACCACCCGCGCCGCCCACGAAGACGATGCCGCCGAACGCGCTCGGCGGCGCGCTGAAGGCGTACTGGCCGGGAAGGTTGAGCGACCAGCCCGGCACGCCGGTCTGCGCGTCGAACGAGCGCAGCAGCCCGTCGAAATTGACGACAAAGACCTTGCCGTTCCCGTACGCCGCGTTCGAGAAGAAGTAAGTCCCCGAGAGCGAAACCGGTCCCCACACGGTCGCGCCGGTCTGCGCATTCAGCGCGATGAGCTTGGTTCCATAGCTGCCGGCGTTGTCGCCGAGCGTGACGATGACGAGACCCCCGGCGATGATCGGATAGGAGACGGTGGCGCCGAGATCGACGCTCCACGCTTGCGATGCGGGCGCCTGCAGCCCGCCGGCGAACGTCACCGAGCCCGCGTGATCCGGCGTCAGGTGATAGGTCGTCGCCGGCGGCAGCGCCGGCGCAGCGGTGGTGGTGACCGTCCTCGACACGGTCAGCGGCCCGCTCGGCGCACTGCACGTGACGGTGAACGTGCTGCTGCCGGGATTCGACAGGACCAACGTCTGGCGTCCGCTCGTCGCGAGGGCACCGGACCATGCGCCCGAAGCGACGCAGGAATCCGCCGAGGTCGCTTCCCAGTCGAGCGTCATCTCGTTGCCGGCCACCACCGAGGGCGGGAACGCGCTGAACTTGAGCGTCGGCTGCGTCGCCGAGACCGTGACGCTCGAGGAAGCGCCGCCGCAGGTGATCGTGAAGCTGTGATCGCCCGCCGTCGTGATGGTGACCGACTGCGACCCGGAGACCGGCTTGCTGCCCGACCACTCGCCGCTGGCGCTGCAGGACTGTGCGTTGGTCGATGACCAGGTGAGCGTGGTCGACGCGCCGACGCCGACCGTCGAGGGATCCGCCGTCAGGGACGCCGTCGGCGGATTGAAAGGAGCATCGTCGATGGTGACGGTGACCGCTTGCGTGTCACTGCCGTCGGGACCGGAGCACGTCATCACGAAGGTGTAGGTGCCGGGCGTGCTGGGCGCGAAGGTCTCGGTGCCCGACGTCGCGGCCGGGCCTTGCCACGACCCGGAGGCGACGCAGCTCGTCGCGTTGCTCGAGCTCCACGACAGCGTGACGGACTGTCCGACCTGACCCGCGAGCGGCGCCGCGGTCAAGGCGAGGACTGGCGCTGAGGAGCTGGTGCCGCCGCCACAAGCGGCGAGCGCGAGGCTCAGGGTGAGGGCGGCGAGCTTGAGGATCGATCGATGTGACATGGTCAACCCGGATGAGAGGCGGCACCCTTCGCGGAAATCGAGAGCTCCACCTTGTGGCTCTTGATCCTGAGCACCGCGCGCATCAGCGCGTCGAACTCGATCGGCTTGGTGACGTACGCGTTGGCCTTGCCCTGGAACGACGCGGCGACGTCGCGCTCGTCGCCGGAGGACGTGAGCATGATCACCGGCAGCTGAACCGTGAGCGGATCGCCGCGGATCACGGCGAGCACTTCGGTGCCGAGCATCTTGGGCATGTTGACGTCGAGCAGCACGAACGCGGGCAGCGGCGGCTGCATCTGCGCGTAGCGGTTGCGCGCGTGCAGGAAATCGAGCCCGTCCTCGCCGGACTTGCAGTGCAGCAGCGGGTTGGCCAGCCCCGCCTTGGCGAGCTCGCGCTCGACGGTGAAGAAGTCGTCGGGATTGTCGTCGATGACGAGGATCAGGTTCGGCGAAGTCGATCTCATGCGGCGCTCTCGAGCGTGAAATGGAACGTGCTGCCCTCACCGGGTGCCGAATCGATCCAGATGCGGCCGCCGTGCATCTCGACGATCTTCTTGACGATGGTGAGCCCGACGCCGGTGCCGCCGCCGAACTCGTCGCGATCGTGCAGGCGCTGGAACAGCCCGAACACCCGCTCGCGATATTTGGCGTCGATGCCGATGCCGTTGTCGCGCACGTAGAACGCCGGCGTTGCGCCAGTCGTATCGCAGCCGATCTCGATCTCCGGCCTGGGCTTGTCGTTGTACTTGATGGCGTTGGTGATGAGATTGCGGAAGAGCTCGGTGACCCGCACGCGATCGCAGCGCAGCTTCGGCAGATGCTGCGCGCGCAGGTCGACGCCTTTCTCCTTCAGGCTGAACTCCAGCGTGCCGAGCACGTCGCGCAGCGCACCGTCGAGATCGGTCTCGGCGACGTCGAGCTGCACCTTGCCCAGCCGCGCGATGTTGAGCAGCTCGACGATCAGCGTCTCCATGCGCTTGGCCTGCGCGCGGATCTTGCCGACCATGCTGCGCGCGGCGTCGGGCAGCTCGGTGCTGTGGTCCTCTTCCAGGTACTTCGCGTAATTGCTGATGCCGCGCAGCGGCTCCTTCATGTCGTGCGAGGCGATGTAGGTGAAATCGTCGAGCTCGCGATTGGTCTTCTCCAGCGCTTCGCGTGCCTGTGCGAGCTTGGTCGCGTCCCAGTTGGCGCCGGCCATGCGCACCGGCTTGCCCGACGCGTCGCGGTAGATGGTGGCGCGCGACTGGATCACCCGCAGCGAGCCGTCGGCGCCCTGCACGCGCGCTTCGTCGAAGAACTCGCTGGCGTTGATGGACAGCGCGTCGACGACGCTCTTGCCGAAGCGCTCGCGATCGTCGGGATGGATCAGCGCGAGCACTTCGCCCAGATTGGTCGCGCGGCCGCCGGCGGGCACGTTGATCAGGTCGTTGAGCGCGTCGTCATGCTCGAAGCGATCCTCATCGATGTGCCAGACCCACACGCCAACGCGTGCCGAATGCGTCGCCAGTCGATAGCGTTCCTCGGCGCGCTTCAAGGCTTCCTGCGCGCGCTTCTCTTCGGTCAGGTCCCACACCATGCCCGACACGCTGGTCGCACGTCCGCGGCTGTCGCGGATCGCCTTGGCGCGCGAGCTGATGATGCGGACGTCGCCGTCGGCCCGCAGCACGCGGTATTCGTCCTGGTAGTCGACGCCGCCCGACTTCACGAACGCGCTGTAGCGCTCGACCACGCGCGGCCGATCCTCGGGGTGCATCATCGCGATGTAGTCGGCCATCCGCTCGGAAAACCGCCCGGGCTCCATGCCGAGCACCTTCTGGATGTGGCCGTCGACCTTGAG
>DASRHK010000127.1:0-7702 GCA_035650495.1 Nevskiaceae bacterium
GCTGGTCGATGCGCTCGATTCGGTGGCCAGGGCCGCGGGCAACATCATCTTCACCGAAGCGATCTTCAAGATCCGCGACCAGGTTTCCACCGGCACGCAGCTGCAGCTCGCGATGCAGCAAACCAACCTGTTCCCGTCGATGGCGGTGCAGATGATCGCGATCGGCGAGGAAGCGGGCTCGCTCGACAGCATGTGCGCGAAGGTCGCCGACTTCTACGAAGAGGAAGTCGACAACCTGGTCGACGCCCTGTCGAGCCTGCTCGAGCCGATGATCATGGTGTTCCTCGGCATCATCGTCGGCGGCCTGGTCGTCGCGATGTACCTGCCGATCTTCAAGCTCGGTTCGGTCATCTAACGCTTTGTCGGCGACCGATGCGCTGCAAGCGCAACCCTGGCTGCTGATCGCCTGGGTCGCGCTGTTCGGCCTCGTGCTGGGCAGCTTCCTCAACGTCGTCATCCTGCGCCTGCCGCGCATGCTGGAGAACGCGTGGCATGAGGAGGCGCGCGCGGCGCTCCAGCTGCCCGCGCGACCGCCGCGCGAGCGGATCTCGCTGCATCATCCGCCGTCGACCTGCCCGAGCTGCGGCGCGCGTATCCGCGCATGGCAGAACGTTCCGGTGGTGTCATGGCTCGTGCTCCGCGGACGCTGCGCGTCGTGCCGCACGCCGATCTCGATCCAGTACCCCATCGTGGAGCTCGTCAGCGGCGTGACAGCGGCGCTGTGCGCGTGGCGATTCGGCTACTCGGCGCAGCTGCTCGCCGCGCTCGCGCTCACCGGCTGCCTCATCGCGCTGTCGGTGATCGACCTGCGCACCCAGCTGCTCCCCGACGCGATCACGCTGCCGCTGCTGTGGCTCGGCTTGCTGATCGCCGCGACGTCGCCGCTGTTCTGCGATCTGAAGAGCGCGATCTTCGGCGCCGTCGTCGGCTATCTCGCGCTGTGGAGCGTGTACTGGCTCTTCAAGCTGATCATGGGCAAGGAAGGCATGGGCTACGGCGACTTCAAGCTGCTCGCTGCGCTCGGCGCCTGGCTCGGCTGGCAGGCGCTGCTGCCCATCGTGCTGATCTCCTCGTTCGTCGGCGCGGCGGTCGGCATCGCGTTGATCACCTCGGGACGGCTCGGCCGGCAAGTGCCGATGCCCTTCGGGCCCTTCCTCGCGACCGCAGGCTGGATCATGCTCATTTGGGGCGACGCGATCCGCGCAGCGATGTTCCCGACGCTGCGCTGATGCCCGCACTGACGATCGGGCTCACCGGCGGCATCGCGAGCGGCAAGACGCTGGTCGCCGACGCCTTCGCCGCGCTCGGCGTTCCGGTCTGCGATGCCGATCAGGTCGCGCGCGCCGTCGTCGCACCGTCGACCGAAGGCCTCGCCGAGATCGTCAAGGGCTTCGGCCCCGCCGTGCTGTTGCCCGACGGCAGCCTCGATCGCCGGCGCATGCGCGAGATCGTGTTCAACGACCCGGAGGCGCGCCGCGATCTGGAAGCGATCACCCATCCTCGCATCCACGCGCAGATGCGAACGTGGCGCGACGCGCAATCGACGCCGTACTGCATGCTGGTGATCCCGCTGCTGCTCGAGAAGGGCGAGAACCCACTGGTCGATCGCGTGCTCGTCGTCGACGCCGCCGAGGAGGCCCAGCTGCTGCGGCTGGTGCAGCGCGATCGCATCAGCATCGAGCTCGCTCGCGAGAT
This sequence comes from Nevskiaceae bacterium, assembly GCA_035650495.1. Lineage (GTDB taxonomy): Bacteria > Pseudomonadota > Gammaproteobacteria > Nevskiales > Nevskiaceae > DASRHK01. The sequence goes on from DASRHK010000127.1 coordinate 1,696, forward strand.
CATGGCGGCGCAGCTGTCGCGGCATCGCCGTCTCGCCCTCGCGCAAGACGTGATCGACAACACGGGCGCTGCGGCCGACGTGCGCTCGCAGGTCGCGGATCTGCATCGGCGCTATCTCGCGCTGGCGGCGAGCGAGCCGCGCGGCCGCTAGAATACGGCGATGAGTCAGATGGGCTCCGTCACCACGCCGATCATCGCGTTCGAGCAGCCGCTCAGCGAGCGCGTGCGCACGTTCCTGCGGCTCGAATTCCTGTTCGCGCAGCACAAGCAGCATCGCAGCGATCGCAGCACCTGGGGCGCGCGGGCGACGCTGCACTCGCTGCTCGACATCCTGACGCTGGTGTCGCGCTCCGACATCAAGTCCGAGATCATCAAGGAGCTCGGCGATCAGCAGGCGGCGCTGATGCGGCTGAAGTCGCGCCCCGGCGTGGACCCGACGCGGCTCAACGCCGTGCTCTCGGAGATCACCACGGCGTTGAACGCGATGCAGAGCCTGTCGACGCAGTTCATCGCGAGCGCGCTGCGCGACAACGAGTTCCTGATCTCCGTGCTCCACCGCAGCACGATCCCGGGCGGCACCTGCGTGTTCGACCTGCCCGCGTACCACTACTGGCTGTCGCAACGCGAGGACACGGTCAAGCGCGACCTCGATGCCTGGTTCGCCGACTTGAAGCCCTACGAGACGAGCATCGCGCTCCTGCTGCGATTGCTCCGCAGCAGCACCGAAGCCGTGTCGGTGATCGCGTCGGGCGGCATGTATCTCTATTCGCCGAACGCGGCGTTCTCGCTGGTGCGCGTGCTGGTGTCGCCCGACTACCAGGTGTATCCGGAGATCAGCGCGGGACGCCATCGCTTCACCATCCGCTTCATGGCGCTCAAGGACGTCAACGCGCGCAGCCTGCAGTCCTCGCAGGACATCCCGTTCCAGCTCCAGTGTTGCGTTCTGTAATGGCCGCGAAGCCGCGCAGCGCGCCCTGCCCTCGCTGCAGCCAGCGCGCGTCGCTCGATCAGGCCAATGCGTGGCGCCCGTTCTGCAGCGAGCGCTGCAAGATGATCGATCTCGGCAAGTGGGCCGCCGAGGAGTACGCGATCCCGGCGCAAGAAGAATCGCCGTCGTCCGAAGCGCCGGAGGATCCGGCGCATCGCCGGCACTGACTCCGCGCCTTCGTCAGCGCCAGTACGCGCTGATCCCCGCGACTCCCTGCGCATAATGCGCGAACGCGTCCTCGCGATCGCGCGGACCGATGCCGCCGATCGCGTAGACCGGCAGCCCTGCCTCGCTCGCGAGCGTCTCGAGCTTCTTCCAGCCCATCGGCTCGATGCCCGGATGCGTCGGCGTGGCCTTCACCGGCCCGAGCACGGCGGCATCGAAGCCGAGTGATCTTGCGCGTGCGAGCTCCTCCGCATCGTGGCAGGAAGCGATGCGCCAGCCATCGGCCATCGGCGAACCCAGCTCGCGCGACGTTGCATGCCAGCCGTCGGCGCCGACGTCGACCCGCCGATCGACGATCACTTTCAAGCCAGCGTCGCGCGCAGACCGGATCACGCGCTTCGCCAGCGTTGCGTAGGCAACGTCGTCGAGCGCGGGCAGTCGCAGCCGCAAGAGCGCACCGCGCGGAAGCCGATCGAGCTGCGCAACGATCCGCGCTTCCGTGGCATCGGGCGGCGTGAACACATAGTCGCTCGGGAGCCGCAGCGCGTTCACGATCGGGCCATCGGCTGCGAGCAAGTCCCAATGCGTCAGCTCATCGGGCGCGACCCACGCGAACGCCTGGTTGTCGTGCGGGTGCAGAGCGCCGTCGAAGCGCGTGACGAGCCACGTGTCGAGGATGACGATGCGATCGGAATATTCATGCCGCACGCGGATCAGCGGCCGCGCGACGCGAACGTCGATGCCGAGCTCTTCGCGCAGCTCGCGATCGAGCGCATGCCGAGGCGTCTCGCCGGCCTCGATCTTGCCACCGGGGAATTCCCATTTGCCGGCGGCGATCTTGCCGACCGGACGTTGAGCGATCAGGACTTGATCGCGCTCGTTGATCAGGCAGCCGGCGGCCACCGGAATCACCGGCTTCACGTGCGGTATTCGGCGTTGATCTTCACGTAGTCGTACGACAGGTCGCAGGTCCACACCGTCGACTGCGCAGAGCCGCGGCCCAGCCCGACGCGGATCGAGAACTCCGGCCGCGACACCACCGCCGTGCCGAACTCCTCGCGATAGCTCGGATGCGGCTCGCCGCTCTCGATCAAGCGCACTTCGCCGAGCGCAACGCTGACGCCGCTGGGATCGAGGCCGGTCACGCCGGCCTTGCCGATCGCCATGATGATGCGGCCCCAGTTGGCGTCGGACGCGAACATGGCGGTCTTCACCAGCGGCGAATGCGCGATCGAATACGCGACCTGCTTGGCTTCCGCTTCCTCGCGTGCGCCGCCGACTTCGATGGTGATGAACTTGGTCGCGCCCTCGCCGTCGCGCACGATTGCTTGCGCGAGCTCGCGGCAGACCTCGGTGACGCCGCGCGCGATCGCCGCGAAGTCGGCGTGACCCTCGTCGATCTCGCTGCCGCCGGCCTTGCCGGTCGCGATCAGCATGCAGGAGTCGTTGGTCGAGGTGTCGCCGTCGACGGTGACGCAATTGAACGAGCGATTCACCGCCTGATGCAGCACCGCCTGCACGGCCGGCTGCGACAGCTTCGCGTCGGTCGCGATGAATGCGAGCAGCGTCGCCATGTCGGGACAGATCATGCCGACGCCCTTGGCGATGCCCGTGACGGTGATGTCGCCCTGGCTCGTCGGCACGCGACGCGTCGCGCCTTTCGGCAGTGTGTCGGTCGTCATGATCGCGCGCGAAGCGTCGAGCCATGCGTCTTCGCGCAGATCCGCCTTCGCTTTGGGGATCGCGTCCATCATCCGATTGACCGGCAGGCGCGCGCCGATCACGCCCGTCGAGAACGGCAGCACCTGCTCAGGCCGGAGCGCGAGCTGCACCGCCACCGCGACCATGGAAGCGCGCGCGTCCTCGATGCCGCCGGCGCCGGTCGCGGCGTTGGCGTTTCCGGAATTGATCAGCAGCGCACGCACCGGCGTGCCGGCCGACAAGGCCTGGCGACAGAGAAGTACCGGAGCGGCGCAGAAGGCGTTGCGCGTGAACACGCCGGCGACGCGGGCGCCCGGCGCGATCTCGACGAGCACGAGATCCTTGCGGCCGGGCTTCTTGATCGCCGCTTCGGCGATGCCCAGCCGCACGCCGGCGACCGCGTGCAGGATTTCCGGTGCTTTCAGATTGACGGCCACGCCGCAGATTCCCGACAAGCTCAGGGCGCGGAGTTTAAAGCAACGTCACTCGAGCTTGCCGTGGCAGTGCTTGAACTTCTTGCCGCTGCCGCACCAGCACGGATCGTTGCGGCCGAGCTTCGGGCCCTGGTTGACGACGGTCTGCGGCCTCTCGACCGGACGCCGCCCGGTCTCGAGCGGACGACCACCGGACGGCCCCGCCGCCGGCGGCGCTTCGACGTCGCCGCCGTTGCCGTCGCCCGCGGTGGCCGCGGCGCTGGCTTCGGCGTGCTCCATGTGCATGCGCTTCTCGAGCGCAGCGGCCTGCCGGCGACGCTGCTCCTCGACCTTCTGCACTTCGGCTTCGGTCTGGATCTGCACGCGCGCCAGGATCGACACCACCTCGTGCTTGAAGCGCGCCAGCATCTCGTTGAACATCGAGAACGCCTCGCGCTTGTACTCCTGCTTCGGATCCTTCTGCGCATAGCCGCGCAAGTGGATGCCCTGGCGCAGGTAGTCCATCGCCGCGAGATGCTCGCGCCAGAACTGATCCATGATCTGCAGGACGATCTGCTTCTCGAACTGGTCCAGCACCGCGCCGAGCTTCGCCTTCTTCTCGAGGTAAGCCTTCTCCAGGCCTTCCTTGATCCGCGCGCGGACGTCCTTTTCCTGCAGGTCCTTCTCTTCGTCGAGCCAGTGCCGGATCGGCAGCTGCAGCTGGAAGTCGCGCTTCAGCGCTTCCTCGAGCCCTTCCGGATTCCACAGCGACTCGACCGACTGCGGTGGGATGTAGGCGTCGATCACGCTGCTGACGACATCGCCACGGATGTCGTCGATCAGCTGCGTGACCTTGTCCGCGCCCATGATCTCGTCGCGCAGCTCGTAGATCACCTTGCGCTGGTCGTTGGCGACGTTGTCGTACTCGAGCAGATGCTTGCGGATGTCGAAGTTGTGCGCCTCGACCTTGCGCTGCGCCGTCTCGATCGCGCGCGTGACCCAGCGATGCTCGATCGCCTCGCCTTCCTGCATGCCCAGGCCCTGCAGCATCGCGCGCATGCGCGGCGGCGTGAAGATGCGCATCAGCGTGTCGTCGAGTGACAGGTAGAAGCGCGAGGCGCCCGGATCGCCCTGACGACCGGACCGACCGCGCAGCTGATTGTCGATGCGCCGCGACTCGTGGCGCTCGGAGCCGATCACGTAGAGGCCGCCGGCGGCGACGACCTGATCGTGGCGCTTCTGCCACTCCGACTTCGCCTTGTCGCGCGCGAGATGCTCTTCGGGCGGGATCTGCGCGAGCTCGGCTTCCAGCGAGCCGCCGAGCACGATGTCGGTGCCGCGGCCCGCCATGTTCGTCGCGATGGTGATCGCGCCCGGCATGCCCGCGTTGGCGATGATGTGCGCCTCGCGCTCGTGGTTCTTCGCGTTGAGCACTTCGTGCGGCAGCTGTTCTTTCTGCAGCAATGCCGACAGCAGCTCGGAGGTTTCGATCGACGCGGTGCCGACCAGCAGCGGCTGGCCTTTCTTGTGCGCGACCTTGATCTCGTCGATCACCGACTTGAACTTGTCTTTCGCGTTCAAGTAAACGAGATCGCCCTGATCCTTGCGGATCATCGGCTTGTTCGGCGGGATGACGACGACTTCCAGGTTGTAGATGTTCTGGAACTCGTAGGCCTCGGTATCGGCCGTGCCGGTCATGCCGGCGAGCTTCTTGTAGAGGCGGAAATAGTTCTGGAACGTGATCGAAGCGAGCGTCTGGTTCTCCTGCTGGATCCTGACGTTCTCCTTCGCCTCGATCGCCTGGTGCAGGCCGTCGCTCCAGCGGCGTCCCGGCATCATGCGGCCGGTGAACTCGTCGACGATGATGATCTCGCCGTTGCGCACGATGTACTCGACGTCGCGCTTGTAGAGGTGATGCGCGCGCAGCAGCGCGTTCAGGTGGTGCATCAGCACGATGTGCTGCGCGTCGTAGAGCGATTCGTCCTCGCCGATCAGGTTCAGGCCCCGCATGATCTCTTCGATCTTTTCGTGGCCTGCTTCGGTGAGATGCACCTGCTTCGACTTCTCGTCGACCGTGAAGTCGCCGGTCGGCTCTTCCTCGTCGGACTTCTGCTCGCCGCGCTGGAGCTTCGGGATGATCGCGTTGAGCTTGCGATACAGGTCCGGATCCTCGTCGGTCGGGCCGGAGATGATCAGCGGCGTGCGCGCCTCGTCGATCAGGATCGAGTCGACTTCGTCGACGATCGCGTAGTTCTGGCCGCGCTGCACCTTGTCGGCCAGCGAGAACGCCATGTTGTCGCGCAGGTAGTCGAAGCCGAACTCGTTGTTGGTGCCGTAGGTGATGTCGGCGCCGTAGGCTTCACGCTTTTCGACCTGCGACTGCCCCGCGACGATCACGCCGACGGTCATGCCGAGGAACTTGTAGAGCCGGCCCATCCACTCGGCGTCGCGGCGCGCGAGGTAATCGTTGACGGTGACGACGTGCACGCCCTTGCCGGGCAGCGCGTTGAGATAGACCGACAGCGTGGCGACGAGCGTCTTGCCCTCGCCGGTCTTCATTTCGGAAATCTGACCCTCGTGCAGGATCATGCCGCCGATGAGCTGGACGTCGAAGTGGCGCTGGCCGATGGCGCGCTTGGCCGCCTCGCGGACGGTTGCGAACGCGGGAACCAGGATGTCGTCGAGCGTCTTGCCGTCCGCGAGTTCCTTGCGGAATTCGTCGGTGCGGGCCTTCAGCTGA
>DASRHK010000128.1:0-28533 GCA_035650495.1 Nevskiaceae bacterium
CAACACCTTCCAGGATGCGGCGAACCAGAAGCTCTCCTACAAGTTCGGCAGCCTGAGCCACACCGACAAGGCGGTGCGCGACCAGGCGGTCGCCCACAATCTCGAATGCATCGAGCTCGGCAAGGCCTTGGGCTCGAAAGCGATCACCGTCTGGATCGCTGACGGCTCCAATTTCGCCGGGCAGCAGCATTTCGCCCGCGCCCTCGAACGCTATCTCGACAGCATGCGCGGCATCTATGCGGCGCTGCCCGCGGACTGGACCGTCTTCATCGAGCACAAGCTCTATGAGCCGGCGTTCTACTCGACGGTGATCGCCGATTGGGGCACCAATTACTGGGCGGCGACCCAGCTCGGACCGAAGGCGCGCTGCCTGGTCGATCTCGGCCATCACGCGCCCAACACCAACATCGAGATGATCGTCTCGCGCCTCATTCAGTTCGGCAAGCTCGGCGGCTTCCATTTCAACGACAGTAAATACGGCGACGACGATCTCGATTCCGGCTCGGTCAATCCGTTCCAGCTCTTCCTGGTGTTCAACGAGCTGGTCGATGCCGCCGATCGCAAGGCCTTGGACGTCGCACCCGCCTATATGCTCGACCAGTCGCACAACGTGACCGATCCGATCGAGAGCCTGCTGTCGAGCGCCGATGCGATCGCCGCCGCTTATGCGCGCGCGCTGCTGGTGGATCGCGGCGCGCTCGCCGAGCATCAGCGCAACAACGACGTGATGATGGCCTTCCAGGCGCTGCGCCGTGCCTATAATCTCGACGTCACGCCGATCCTCGCGATGGCACGACACGAGCGAGGCGGCGCCATCGATCCGATCGCGGCGTATCGCGAAACCGGCTGGCGCGCGAAGAAGGCCCGCGAGCGCAAGGCGACCGCAGCCGGCGCGGGCATCGTCTAGAGCGAACCGAGCATGCACGCCGCCGAACGCGAACAACGGATCCTCCAGCTGCTGCAGCAGCGCGGCTTCGTCGCCTTCCAGGAGCTCGACAGCCAGCTCGATGCCTCGCCCGCGACGCTGCGGCGCGATCTCGACAAGCTCGAGACCGCCGGTCGCATCGTGCGCGTGCGCGGCGGCGCGCGGCTCGCGGAGGCGCCGCCGGATTCCAGCCACGACGTGCAGCATCTGCGCGGCGTGCCGTTCCATCAGAACATCGCGCGCAACACCGACGCGAAGCGCGCGATCGGCCGTGCCGCCGCCCAGCTGTGCCGGCCGCGCGAGTCGGTGATCATCGACGGCGGCTCGACGACGCTCGCGATGTGCCCGCACCTCGACGCGCTCGAGCTGCAGGTGCTGTCGAACTCGCTGCACATCATCAACGCGCTGCTGACCCAGCCGTCGACGCGCATCGCGATCCCCGCCGGCACCGTCTTCCGCGAGCAGAACATCGTGCTCTCGCCGTTCGACGACGACGGCATGGGCGGCTATCGCGCGTCGCGCATGTTCATGGGCGCGGCCGCGGTCGGCCGCCACGGCGTCATGCAGGCCGACCTGATCCTCGCGCAGGCCGAGCGCCGCCTGCTCGAGCGCGCCGACGAGCTGGTGCTGCTGGTCGACTCGAGCAAGTTCGAGGCGCCTGCCGGTCACGTCGTGTGCGCGCTGAAGGAAGTCGACACCGTCATCACCGACGAGGAGATCCGCGTCGAGCACATGAAGCTGCTCAAGGAAAGCGGCGTCAACGTCATCATCGCGAAGAGCTGATTCCCTGAACAAGACTTCCAACCTGCTGGTCGCCGGCGTCGTCGCGCTGTTCTTCATCTGGGGCGGCATCACCAGCTTGAACGACGTGCTGATCCCCAAGCTCAAGGATCTGTTCTCGCTGTCCTACGCGGAAGCGATGCTGATCCAGTTCGCGTTCTTCACGGCTTACGCAGTCGTGTCATTGCCGGCGGGCGGACTGGTGGGACGTCTGGGCTACGGTCGCGGCATCGTCGCGGGGCTCGCGATCATGGGCTGCGCGTGCGTGCTGTTCGTGCCGGCGGCCGCATCGGCGAGCTATCCGCTCTTCCTCGGCGCGCTGTTCATCCTCGCCGGCGGCATCACCATCCTGCAGGTGGCTGCGAATCCGCTGATCGCGAACCTCGGCGATCCGGATTCCGGCAGCGCGCGGCTGACGCTCGCGCAAGCGTTCAACTCGCTCGGCACCACAGTGATGCCGTACTTCGGCGCGCGATTGATGCTCGGCGACATCGCGCACGAATCGTCGGCGGATCTTTCCGGCAGCGAGCTCGTCGCATTCCAGGCGCGCGAAGCCGCAGTGGTCGGACACAGCTACCTCGGGCTCGCCGTCGCGCTGTTCCTCGTCGCCGCATCGTTCTGGCTGTGGCGCGATCGCCTCGGCAGCGGCGGCCGCGCCGCGACGTTCTCCGGCAGCCTGCAGCTGCTGCGACGACGTCCGCGCCTCGCGTTCGGCGTCGCCGCGATCTTCCTCTACGTCGGCGCCGAAGTGACGATCGGCAGCTTCCTCGTCAGCTATCTGATGCAGTCGTCCACGCTCGGGCTGACCGAGCGCGACGCGGGCCAGCACATCTCGCTCTACTGGGGCGGCGCGATGGTCGGCCGCTTCATCGGCGCGCTGCTGCTGCGACGTATCGCCGCGGGCCGCTTGCTCTCGATCGTCGCGCTCGGCGCTGCGACGCTCGCATTGCTGTCGGCCGCGTCGCACGGCGCGATCGCGGCGTGGACGTTGCTCGCCGTCGGCGTCATGAACGCGATCATGTTCCCGACCATCTTCAGCCTCGCGGTCGAGCGCATGGGCCACGAGACGCCGCGCGCATCGGGCTTGCTGTGCATGGCCATTGTCGGCGGCGCGATCATCCCGGTGCTCGCCGGGTCGGTCGCCGATGCGAGCAGCATCGCGATGGCGCTCACCGTGCCCGCGCTCTGCTACGTCGTCATCGCCGGCTTCGGCTGGCATGCGCGCAAGCCCGCGACGCAGTACGCTCACCCGGCCACGCACATGGGAGACGCGCATGCAGCAGGTCTTCATCACCTCGACGGGCGGTCCTGAGAAGCTCGCGGTCCGCGAATCGCCGGACCCCCAGCCCACCGCTGATCAGCTGCGCATCCGCGTCAAGGCGAGCGGGATCAATTTCGCCGACATCCTCGCGCGCAAGGGGCTCTATCCGGACGCGCCGAAGCTGCCCGCGGTCGTCGGCTACGAAGTCGCCGGCACCGTCGACGCGGTCGGACCGCAGGCGAGCGGCGACTGGATCGGCAAGCCCGTCTTCTCGCTGACGCGCTTCGGCGGCTACGCCGACACCGTGTGCGTGTCGCAGCAGCAGGTGTTCGAGAAGCCGGCGCAGCTCAGCTTCGAGCAATGCGCGGCGATCCCGGTGAACTACCTCACCGCGTGGCAGCTCATGGTCGCGGTCGGCTCGCTGTCGAAGGACGAGACGATCCTCATCCACAACGCGGGCGGCGGCGTGGGGCTCGCGGCGATCGACATCGGCCGGCACGTCGGCGCGCGCATGATCGGCACCGCGAGTGCCGGCAAGCATGCGTTCCTCAAATCGCGCGGACTGCATGAAGCCATCGACTACACGCGCGGCGACTGGACGCCGGAGCTGATGCGGCTCACCGAGAATCGCGGCGCCGAGCTGATCCTCGATCCGCTCGGCGGCGCGCATTGGAAGAAGAGCTATCGCGCGCTGCGGCACACGGGCCGGCTCGGCATGTTCGGCATCTCCACCGCAGCCGAATCGCCGTTGCCCGGAGTGCTCAAGCTCCTGTCGGTCGTGGTCAGCCTGCCGCTGTTCAATCCGATCTCGCTGATGAACGACAACCGATCGGTGTTCGGCGTCAACCTCGGCCACATGTGGCACGAGACCGCGAAGATCCGGATCTGGATGGACGCCATCCTCCGCGGCGTCGCCGACGGCTGGGTGCGTCCGCACGTCGATCGCACCTTTGCGCTGGCGCAGGCGGGCGAGGCCCAGGCCTACATCGAGGCGCGCAAGAACACGGGCAAGGTCGTGCTCACGGTGTAGCGGCTGCTCCGGTAAAATGCCGCGTCCCCGCGTCGCCGGGGGCTCAAGAACGTCCGGAGAGCTGGCCGAGTGGACGAAGGCGCACCCCTGCTAAGGGTGTATGGGCCCAAAAGCTCATCGAGGGTTCGAATCCCTCGCTCTCCGCCAGTTCTGCGCGACTCGCAGCGCTGAAAATTCTTCACGGTGTGAGATTTTCTCTAACCCCGGTCGCGCTGAACCGGGCAAAGTGGCCGCTGTCGGTTTAAGAGAGCCGAACGCACACGTATGCCCGGAATGCCGAAACGCCAGTCCCGCCTGCTGATCATCGACGATGACCCGGTCATCAGCGCCGTCTACCGCAAGAAATTCCTCGACAGCGGGTTCACCGTCGAGATCGCGGCGGATGCCTCGCGCGGCGCGGCGTCGATCATCGCGAGCGCGCCCGACATCGTGCTGCTCGACCTGAACCTCGGCGAGCGCTCGGGGCTCGACCTGCTGCGCGACCTGCGCTCGGTGCCGAAATTCCGCGACCTGCCGATCGTGGTGATCACCGCCGAGCCGGAAGACTCGCCGATGCTCGCCGCGGCGAACGAGTCCGCCGTCACCGGCGTGCTGCGCAAGGAAGAATGGAGCGTCGAGGCCGTGCTGTCCGCGGTCGACTGGGCGCTCAAGCAGCCGCAGCGCGCCGCCGCACGTGCGCAGGCGGAGACCGCCAGCTTTCCAGAGCGCGAATCCGCCCACGTACGTCGCCGCTATCAGTAGCCGCGCTTCGCGAGCTCCATCTTCACCATCAGCACCGCGAAGTGCCACGCGGTCTTGACCTGATCCCACGCTGACGGCTGGTAATCCGCCTGCTGGCGGATGTAATTGCGCAAGCCGTCGAGCTGCTCGTCGTCGAGCTCGTCGAAGATCGGCATGCCGCGCGCCTGCAGCGCGCCGCCGCGCACGATGGCGTTGAACGCATCGGCTTGCAGCGGGATCGGCGACGCGCGCAGATCGGGCGCCGCGCCGCCGGCGATCACCGCGGTGCCGTGACAGATGATGCAGTTCTTCGCATAGATCACTTTGCCTTTGTCGGCGAGCGCGACGTCGACGTGGAAATCGGGCGCCGCGAGCGGCTTCGGCTGTTCCGGCGGCGGCGACGGCGGCAGCGTCGCGTTGCCGTCGAGCACGTAGGTCAGCAAGCGGCGCGGATGATTGCGCCCGACCCAGCCGTGCTGCGCCGAGAGCGATCCCATCAGCATCTGTCCGCCCGCCCATCCTGCGAGGATCGACACGTATTGCTTGCCGTCGACCATGTAGGTGATCGGCGGCGCCTGCGTGCCGACGCCCATGTCGCGACCCCAGAGCTCGGCGCCGGTCGTCGCGTCGCGCGCGACGAATTTTCCGTCCGCTTGTCCCTGGAAGACGAGACCGCCGTGCGTCGCCATCACGCCGCCGTTGGTGGCGCCGGGCAGCGGAATGCTCCACACGGCTTTCTGATGCGCGGCGTCCCACGCGAGCAGCGAGCTCGATCCCGCGCTCTTCGGAACGTCGTCGAAGAAAGGCCGGATGCCGATCGGCCCCTGCTTGTCCATGTCGTAGGTCTTCGGATCGAAGCCGGCGTCGTTGTAATAGCCGGCCATCTCGTGCGCAGGGATGTAAGTGAGCTGCGTGTCCGGCGAGTACGCCATCGGCTGCCAGTTGTGCAGGCCCGCGGAGCCTGGCCAGATCAGCGCCTCGCCGTTCTCGTAGCGCGCGCCCTTGTTCTCGACCGGACGTCCCGTCGCCATGTCGACGTGATCGGCCCACGTCACCTTGCCCGCCTTCTCTGCCGAGATCAGCTTGCCGGTCTCGCGATCGATCACATAGAAGAAGCCGTTCTTCGGCGCGTGCAGGATCACCTTGCGCGGCTTGCCATCGATGGGAATCGTCGCGAGCACGATGTCCATCGTCGAATTGAAGTCCCACGATTCGCCGGGCGTGGTCTGGTAATGCCAGAGGTATTCGCCGGTGTCGGCGTCGAGCGCGACGACGGAGCACAGATACAGATTGTCGCCGCCGCCCGGCGAGCGCAGCTTCGCGTTCCACGGTCCGCCGTTGCCGGTGCCGATGTAGACGCGATTCATCTCGGGGTCGTAGGTCATCGCGTTCCACGCCGTGCCGCCGCCGCCGTACTTCCACCACTCGCCGGTCCAGGTTTTCGCGGCGACTTCCATCGCCTTGTTCTCGAATCCCTTCGACGGATCGCCCGGCACCATCCACCAGCGCCAGACCTGCTTGCCGGTCTCGGCATCGTACGCCGTCACGTATCCACGCACGTGACCGAAGTCGGCGCCGCCGTGACCAATGAGCACCTTGCCGTTGAACACGCGCGGCGCGCCGGTGATGTAGCGGTTGTCGCCGGGCTCGGTGGTCTGCGTTTCCCAGACGAGCTTGCCGCTGGCCGCGTCGAGCGCGAACAGTCGACCGTCCTGCACGCCGGCGTAAACCTTCCCTTTCCAGAACGTCATGCCGCGCGAGCCCCACGCCATGCGCATCTTGTGCGCGTCGACGTGCGGGTCGTAATTCCACAGGAGCTTGCCGGTCTTCGCGTCGACCGCGTGCACGACGGAGAAGCCGGCGGCGAAATAGATCACGCCGTCGACCGCGACCGGCGCGGTCGAGACGTTCCAGAAATCGGGAAGCTCCATCGTCCAAGCGAGCCCGAGCTTCCCGACGTTGCCCTTGTTGATCTGATCGAGCGGGCTGAAGCGCTGCTCGTTGAACTTGTTGCCGTACGCGGGCCAGTTCGCGCCGTCGGCGTCGTTGGCGAGCGCGGCGTTGTCGATCTCTGTCGCGTGCGCGAGCGGTGCGATGGTCAACGCAATCGCGATGAGCGCGGCGTGCTTCATTTCCACTCCCCGGGACGCGGCGAGCCCGCGCGGCTGGCATTGTAAGCAACCCGTGCGATCATGAGCCGGATGCGGACCTCCCCCATCGTCCTGCTGACCGCGGCAACGCTGCTGGCGCTCGCCGTCTCCGCGATCCGTCCATTTGATTTCACGACCTGGGTGCTCGAGGTCTTCCCGATCCTGATCGCGCTGCCGGTGCTGTGGGCCACGCATCGACGGTTCCCGCTCACCAATCTCCTCTACGCGCTGATCTTCCTGCACGCCGTCGTGCTGATGACCGGCGGGCATTACTCGTACGCGCGCGTGCCGCTCGGCTTCGCGATCGAGAGCTTGTGGCAGCTCGGCCGCAATCCGTACGACAAGATCGGCCACTTCATGCAGGGCTTCGTGCCGGTGCTGGTCGCGCGCGAGCTCTTCATCCGCGGCGGTTACGTGCAGGGACCGAAGATGCGCGCGTTTCTTGCGATCTGCGTCGTCATGACCGTCAGCGCTTGCTACGAATTGATCGAATGGGCCTCGGCGATCGCGCTCGGACAGGGCGCGGACGAGTTCCTCGGCACGCAAGGCGATCCGTGGGACACGCAGTCCGACATGCTGTTCGCGCTGATCGGCGGAATCAGCGGCCTCGTCTTGCTGTCGCGCTGGCACGATCGCCAGATCGCTGCGATGAACGCATGGAAGCCTTCTTCGTCTCGTTCCTGACGGTCTTCCTCGGCGAGATCGGCGACAAGACGCAGCTGCTCGCGATCATGCTGGCGACGCGCTTCCGCGAGCCGTGGCCGATCGCTGCGGGCATCCTGACCGCGACGCTGGCGAATCACGCGGTCGCGGCGCTCGCCGGTCAGTGGATCCATCGGGCGCTGCCCGAAACGACGCTCGCGTGGCTCGTCGGCCTGTCGTTCATCGCGGTCGGCGTCTGGGCGTTGAAGCCCGACACCGCCGAAGAACGCGAAGGACAGCGCGCAGGTCGGAGCGTGTACTGGATCACGGTCGTGAGCTTCTTCCTCGCCGAGATCGGCGACAAGACGCAGATCGCGACGACGGTTCTCGCGGCGAAGTACGCGTCGCTCGTCGCGGTCGTTGCGGGGACGACGCTCGCGATGCTCGCGGCCGACGTCCCGGTGATCTTCCTGGGCGCGCGGTTTGCGGAGCGTCTGCCGCTCAAGCCGATCCGGTGGATCGCGGCGGCGCTCTTCATCGGGCTCGGCATCGCGGTGCTTGTAGAGAAAACCCACTAGCCCTGCAGCATTCGCCAGTGCGCGCCGTCGAATCCTCTATGGAACTTCAACTACAGCTCGCAGTGCCCTCCCCCCGGATCGACGATTCGCAGCTCCGGGCCTTCGTCCGCCAGAAGCTTCTCGCCGGCGCGCTGCGCGAGACCGTCGGCCACGGCGCGGTGTGCGGCGTGAGCCTCGGCAGCGAATGCGCGGTGTGCGGCGTTGCCATCCGGCCGGGGAAAACGGAGATCCAGACCTTCGGCGCGACCGGCTCACACCGGCGCTATCACCCGAAGTGCCATCGACTGCTCACGGTGGAGCTGGAAGACCTAACTCAGCGGTGACGCGGGCGCCGCTTCTGCGAAGCGCCGCCATTCCAGGATCGAGCCGTCGCGTCGATAGACGACGAGGCAGCCGTGTCGTCGCGCGACGTCAGCGGCACTCTGCGGCACCGCTTCGCGGAATGACTTGAACCGGCTCAAGACGCTCCCCGTCGAGGCGTGGACGAGGCTCCAGCGTCGCTCGAGCAGCTTGAGGTGATAGACCGACATCGCACTTCTCCCGTGGGCTTTGGCCCATCGAGCAATGGATGTGCCAGCGCCGTTCGCACTCGCGCACCGGCGAAATCGACGCGATGAATCGATGCGAAGAGCGGCGCCGCGCGACGAGCGCCGTGCAAAACGCGGGCATCGGACGCTGTCTTATACTTTGTCCGTGAAAGCGCTGATCCACTTCATGCTCGCAATCGGCCTGCTCCTGCAGGGCGAGCTCGCGGTCGCCAAGAAATCGATGCCGTGCTGCGATGAGGATCGCTGCGCGTGCGAAGCGATCTGCTCGCCCGCTGCGATTCCGGTCGTCGCAACGGCGACGCAAGCGCTGCCGCCACAACCCGCGACGTCGGCGCCGAAGCCCGCCGCGGCGCGCCCGCCGTTCCGCCTCACGCTGCTGAAGCCTCCGATCGGACACTCCGCGTAAACGCCATCCCGCTTCACGCGGGCCAAGTGTTGTCCGCCGGAGATGTCCGATGTCCACTTCGCTGTCAGCGCGCCTGCTCGGCGCGATCACGCTGCTCGTGGCGACGTCCGCGCTCGCCAAGCCCATCGCTTTCCAGGATGGCCGCACGCTCATGTTCGAGTACGGCGCCGGAACCATGATCGAGGCGCAGGCGTTCTACGCGCCGCGCTACTGGTATTCGGTCGGCGCGGGTTACCTGCATCTGGAAGACGAGGATCATCGGTTCAGCCGCGACATCAGCTACGCGCGGATGAACTACCTCGTGCATCGATGGAATCTCTCCAGCGCGCAGGCGAACGTGTTCGCCTGGGGCGGCCTCGGCGGCGCGCGCGCGACGGATTCGGATCTGCGCATCGCGGAGAACGCCGGCGGCCAGGCCGACTTCGAGACGCTGTGGTTCTACAGCTCGCTCAAGACCGACTGGCAGCACAGCTCGGCGTTCTCGCATCGCATCGACACGCTGCAGCTCGGCGTCGCGCCGTATCGCCACCGCTACAACGGCATCGCGACCTGGGTCGTCGGCCAGGCGCGCCGTTACACCGGCGACATCTACGACGGCACCGAGGTCGCGCTGCTCCTCCGGTTTTTCCGTGGACCGCTGTGGATCGAAGCGGGCATCACCGCCGATCGCAAGCTGCAGTCCATGGTCATGTTCAACTTCTAGGAATCGCTCCCATGAAATCCAAGCTCATCGCAGCGCTCATTGCGCTGATCTTCTCCACCGCCGCCCTCGCGGCCAATGCCACCATCGAGATGGACGTCGACGGTCTCGTCTGCGCGTTCTGCGCGCAAGGGATCGAGAAGAAGCTGCGCAAGCAGGAGGCGACGGCCGACGTGTTCGTCAGCCTCGAGCACAAGCTCGTGGCCGTCGCATTGAAACCCGGGCAGGACATTGCCGACGACGCACTGAAGAACCTCCTGACCGAAGCGGGCTACACGCTCAAAGGCGTCAAGCGCACCGACGAGCCGCTCGCTGCGATCCGCGCCCGGAGCGAATCGAAATGAGCGACGACGCGATCGGCATCCCCAAGACGAGCCTGTGGGCCGCGTTCGGCTCGCTGGTGTTCGCGTCCTCGACCCTCGTGTGCTGCGTGCTGCCGGCGGTGATGGTTGCCCTCGGCGCCGGCGCGACGCTCGCGGGACTCGTGACCGCGGTGCCGCAGCTCGTCTGGCTCTCGGCCCACAAGGCCCTGGTCTTCGGATCGGCCGGGGCTGCGCTGATCGTCGCGGGCGCGATGCAGTGGCGTGCGCGCTCGCTGCCGTGCCCCGCCGACCCGGCGCTGGCGCGGGCTTGCGTGCGCACGCGGCGGGCGGCGACCATCACCTATGCGATCGCCGCGACTGCTTATCTGGTCGGCGCGACGTTCGCATTCGTGCTGCCACGCTTCAGTTGAACCAGAACCTATTGGGGGAAGGCCTCATGAGATTCCTGATCGCCGCGCTCATCGCGGTTGCGCCGGGCGCTTTCGCCGCCGAAGGCATGTGGACGCTCGACAAACTGCCGAGCGCACAGCTGCAGAAGCAGTACGGCTTCAAGCCCGATCAAGCGTGGGTCGACAAGGCGATGCGCAGCTCGGTGCGGCTCGCGGGCGGCTGCTCCGGTTCGTTCGTGTCGAAGGACGGCCTGGTGATGACCAACCATCACTGCGCCAACGAGTGCATCCAGCAGATCTCGTCGAGCAAGAAGGATTACATCGCCGACGGCTTCCTCGCCAAGACGCGCGCCGATGAAGTGATGTGCCCGCAGATCGAGATCAACCGGCTCGAGAAGATCACCGACGTCACCGAGCGCATGAACCAGGCCACCGCCGGCAAGGACGGCAAGGCCTACAGCGATGCGGAGAAGGCGGAGAAGTCGCGCATCGAATCCGAATGCGTCGGCGCCGAGAAGGAGCAGACGCGCTGCGACGTCGTCGACCTCTATCACGGCGGCGCCTACAACCTTTATCGGTACCACCGCTTCCAGGACGTGCGCCTGGTGTTCGCGCCGGAGAAGGACATCGCGTTCTTCGGCGGCGATCCGGACAACTTCAACTTCCCGCGCTTCGACCTCGACCTGTCGCTGATGCGCGCCTACGAGAACGGCAAGCCCGCAGAGGTCGCCGATTTCTTCCCGCTCAATCCCAAGGGCGCGGAGGAAGGCGAAGCGACGTTCGTCACCGGTCATCCGGGATCGACGCAGCGCCAGCTCACCGTGGCGCAGCTCGAGCGGCTGCGCGACGTCGATCTGTTCAAGCGCGAGCTGCGGCTGTCGGAGCAGCGCGGCGTGCTGGAGCGCTTCGCCGCCGAAGGCGCCGAGAATGCGCGCGTCTCGCAGGAAGACCTGTTCGGCGTGGAGAACAGCTTCAAGGCAATCTACGGACAGCTCATCGCGCTCTACGATCCGGCGGTGTTCAACCTCAAGCGCAAGCAGGAGTCGGATCTGCGCGCGTACGCAAAGGCGCACAAGGATCTGCAGGCGAAGTACGGCAACGCGTGGGACGAGATCGCCAAGGCGCAGGCGACGTATCGCAACCTCGAGACGCGCTGGCTGATGCTCGAAGGCACGCGCGGCGGCGCGCGTGGCTTCTGGAGCGATCACTTCCGCATCGCGCGCTGGCTCGTGCGCGGCGCGGCCGAGCGCGCCAAGCCCAATCCCGATCGCCTGCGCGAGTACACCGAGTCGGCCTTGCCGTCGCTGACGCAGGACCTGTTCTCGCCCGCGCCGATCTATCCGAATTACGAGAAGGTGAAGCTCGCGTGGTCGCTGACCAAGCTGCGCGAATGGCTCGGCGCCGACGATCCGACGGTCAAGCAGGTGCTCGGGAAGGAATCGCCCGAGCAGGTCGCGTCGCGGCTCGTCGACAAGACCAAGCTGTCCGACGTGGCAACGCGCAGGAAGTTGTGGGAAGGCGGCGCCGACGCGATCGCGAAGTCCGACGATCCGTTCATCGCGCTCGCCAAGGCGCTCGACGACGAATCGCGCGCCGTGCGCAAGCGCTATGAAGAAGACGTCGAGGCCATCGAGCGCAAGAACGCCGAGCGCATCTCGCGCGTGCGCTTCGCCAGGGAAGGCACGAGCGTCTATCCGGACGCGACGTTCACGCTGCGGCTTTCGTATGGCGAGGTGAAAGGCTGGGACGAGAAAGGTCAGCCGGTGAAGCCGTTCACGACGTTCGGCGGCGCATTCGAGCGCGCGACCGGCGCGTGGCCGTTCGCGCTGCCGAAGTCATGGCTCGCGGCGCAGGACAAGCTCGATCCGGAGCAGCGCTTCGACTTCGTCACCACCAACGACATCATCGGCGGCAATTCCGGCAGCCCGGTGATCAATCGCAAGGGCGAAGCGGTCGGGCTCGTGTTCGACGGCAACATCCACTCGCTCGGCGGCGCGTTCTGGTTCGACGAGCGCGTGAACCGCACCGTCGCGGTCCACAGCGGCGCGATCCTCGCGGCGCTGAAGAACGTGTATCACGCCGATGCGATCGCGGAGGAGATGACGGCGCGCTAGTTCATCATGAACTGGATCGCTTTCTTCAGGTCGTCGTCGGTGAGCGAAGGCTGACCGCCCTTCGGCGGCATCGAGCCCTTGCCCTTCGTCGCCGACGCGACGAGACCTTCGACCTTGCCGCCGTTGGCTTGCAGGCGCGGCTGCCATGCCGCCTTGTCGTGCGCCTTCGGCGCGTTGAGCAGGCCCGCGTTGTGACACGCGCCGCAGACTTCGCCGACGATCTGCTCGCCGGTCTTCGGGGCGGCGCTGGCGCTGGCGGCCGGCGTCGCCATCGCGAGCTGCTCGTTGGATGTGATCACCTGCGCGACCGGCTTGGTGCGCTTGTCGGCGTCCATCGCGAGCCGCTCGGTGTCCGGGTCCTGGTACTTCTTCTCGATCGCGTAGCCCGCGGCCATGAAGCCGACGGCGAGCGCGGAGAGGAGAAAGATGACGATGCCAAAGCGCGTGAAGAACGCGGCATCGCTGTGCTCGTCGAGGGGATTCTTCATGGGCGCCTCATCGCTTGCCGGGCCGTCCGCCCTTGGGATCCATGTCGTCGTCGTCGACCTCGCCGCGATAGCCGTGGCCGCGCTGGAGGCCGGCGCCGGCGTCCTGATTGCCGATGTCGACGGCGGCGCCGAACAGATCGTCGCGCTCGAGCTCTTCGACGCGGATCGGGGTGCGTCGCTTGGGGTTGCCTTGATTGCGGTCGCGGGTCGTCATGAAGCACACCTCCTGCTGCGATGTTGGACCGCAACGATCCGCAAACGATGCGCCGGTAAAAATTTCAGGCCTGCAGTAGAACCGCGCCGGCGTCACCCGAACCCGGCCGCGCTCCGCGCCGGGAAGCGGCGGTGGTACGGGTGTTGCGCGATCGATCTCCCGGTCGACCGGAGCGTTTCGCATGATCCGTCAGAGCCTCGCGCTGTCCCCACGCATGCAACTGCAGGCGTCGCCGCGACTCCAGCAGGCGGTGCGCCTGCTGCAGATGTCCGCGCTGCAGTTCGAGCAGGAGCTCGAGCAGCAGCTCGAGCGCAATCCTTTCCTGGAGCCGGGCGAGGACATCCCCGAAGCGTCGAACGACGCCGAGGCGCGCGCCGTGATTCCGGACCGCAGGGCGGCGAGCGTAATGCGCGCGAGCGGCGACGACGCGGACGTCGCCGATTGGGCGCGTGCGCCGACGTCGATGCGCGACTTCCTGCGCGAGCAGCTCTGCGCGACGACGCTCCCCGAGCCGGTGCGCCTCGCTGCCGGCGCCGTGATCGAATCGCTCGACGACGATGGTTATCTGCGCCAGGACGTCGCGGAGCTCGCGCGGAGCTTGCCGCCCGGCACGCCACTGACCGCCGCCGCGCTGGCCGAAGGGCTGCGCGTCGTGCGCAGCTTCGAGCCCGCCGGCGTCGGTGCTCACGATCTCTGCGACTGTCTCGCGCTCCAGCTGGAAGCGCTGAGCGAAGACACGCCGGTCCGCGCGCTCGCGCTGACGATCGTCCGCTATCAGCTCGACCTGCTCGCGCGTCACGACTACGCGTCGATCCGCCGCGCGCTGCGCTGCAGCGATGACGACCTGCACGCCGCGCACGCGCTGATCAAGCAGATGCATCCGCGTCCGGGCCGGCAGATCTCCGCCGACGGCGCGGACTACGTCGTCCCCGACGTCTTCGTCTTCCAGCGCAACGGCACGCTCACGACGCAGATCAACGCCGCGCTGATGCCGAAGCTCAGGCTCAACCAGGTCTACGTTGACCTGATGCGCCGCAGCCGCAACGGCAGTCACGCGGCGATGTCGCGGCAGCTGCAGGAAGCGCGCTGGCTCCTGCGCAACGCGGAGCAGCGCTTCGTCACCATCAAGCGCGTCGCCGACGCGATCGTCACGCGGCAACGCGCGTTCTTCGTCTACGGCGACATCGCGCTCAAGCCGCTGGTGCTGCGCGAGATCGCCGACGAGCTGATGCTGCACGAATCGACCGTGTCGCGGGCCACCGCGCACAAGTACATGGCGACGCCGCGCGGGTTGTTCGAGTTCAAGCACTTCTTCTCGCGCCAGCTCGCGACGCGCACCGGCGGGCGTTGCTCCGCCGCCGCCGTGCAGGCGCTGATCCGCGAGATGATCGCCGCCGAGAATGGGGCGACGCCGCTCTCCGACATCGACCTCGCGTGTCAGCTCGGCGCGCAGGGCATCCGCGTCGCGCGGCGTACGGTCACGAAGTACCGGACGCGGATGCGGCTGCCGCCTGCGGACTTGCGGCGCACGGCGTAGGCGGCAGCGTCACCGACGACAGCCAGAAGCGTGCGAGATTCTTCACGACGTCGAGGAATTCGGTGAAGCCGATCGGCTTGGTGATGAACGCGTTCGCGCCGAGACCGTAGCTCCTGACGATGTCCCGCTCGGCGTCGGACGTGGTGAGCATGATCACCGGGATGCGCTTGAGCTCCGGATGCGCCTTGATCTCCGCGAGCGCCTCCAGGCCCGTCTTCCGCGGCATGTTGATGTCGAGCAGGATCACCATCGCGCCGGAAGGCTCGCCGCGCGACGCATAGCGACCGCTGCGCAGCAGGTACTCCATCAGCTCGTCGCCGTCGGTGAGCTCGACGACCGGGTTGGCGACCTCGGCCTTGCGGAACGCTGTGGTGGCGAGCAGGCGATCGACCGGATTGTCGTCGACGATCAGGACGGCCGGCAGGATGCCGTGGCGGGAAGGCGACATCGCCCGTTATCGATCGGCTGGCGTGGCGAGGTGGCGCCGCCGCAGCTCGCCGATCTGGTCCTTCATCCGCCGCGCGGCCTGCTCGATGAACTCCATCGCCTGCTTCGACGACGGGTCCAGCTTGCCCTCGAGGTTCATCGCGAGGATCTGCACGAAGCTCGCGATCGTGCGCAGCGGCTCCTGGAGATCGTGGGCGGCGTGGCGCGCGAACTGCTCGAGGTCGGCGTTCGCGCGCTCGAGCAGCGTCGCGTGCTCGATCACCGCGTTCTCGGCGAGCTTGCGATCGGTGATGTCCTGGCACACGCCCGTGAGGCGCAGCAGCTTGCCGGAGGCATCGACCACCGGATACGCCCAGGTGTGCAGATAGCGCAGCGCGCCGTCGGAGCGATAGATGCGCTCGTCGTGCGAGTACGGCTCGTGATCGTGGAACGCGGCGTTGGTCGCGTCGATCACCCGCTGGCGATCGTCGGGATGCACGCGCGTCAGGTAGTCCTGATAGGTCGGCACGTGCGTTCGCGGATCGAGCGCGTAAATCCGGAAGAGCTCGGGGCTCCAGCTCGCG
Organism: Nevskiaceae bacterium; assembly: GCA_035650495.1. GTDB lineage: Bacteria > Pseudomonadota > Gammaproteobacteria > Nevskiales > Nevskiaceae > DASRHK01. Next base: position 15,816 of record DASRHK010000128.1, read on the forward strand.
TGCGGCTGGGTGACGTCCCAGTCCCACACGCCGAGATGCGCGACGCCTTGCGTGTCGACCAGCAACGCCTCGCTGCGGCGCAGGCGGTCTTCCTCGCGCTTGCGATCGTCGATGTCGATGACGTGCGCGAAGATCTCGTCCGAGCGGCCGTCGGGACCCGCCGGGCTCAGGACGATCAGGCGCCAGACCGGCGCGCCGCTCTCGCGCAGCATCGGCGCGTCGAGCTGCAGCGTCACGCCTTCGCGCGCGACGGTGGCGATCGCCTGCTCGATGCGCGCCCGCGACGATTCGGCAAAGCCTGCGGCGAGCAGCGGGCTGAACGTGCGATTGCCTTCGATCACGCGGCCTTCGCGATCGACGAGCGCGATCAGGAGCGGGCTCTGCGCAGCCAGGTCGAACAACGCGGGGACGTTCATGGCCACCGGATGGGAGACGGCGTCGCGGGATCGCGACGGCGCACTGCGACTATACGGAGTGCGCGCCGCGCCCTCAGTAGAGAGTTGTTACCGGGTCAGTGCGTCAGGAGCTTGGTGAGCTGATCGGCCGTCGCCGGCTTCGACACGACCGAATCGAAGCCCACCTCGTCGGCCACTTCGAGGAAGGCCGGCTGGGTGAAGGCGGTGAGCGCGACGATCCGCGCGTCCAGCGACAGGTTGCGCAGTGCGCGCGCAACCGCGAACCCGTCGACGTTGGGCATGACCAGGTCGAGCAGGATCAGGTCGGGCCTGAACGCGAGCGCGGCCTGGACGCCGGCGACGCCGTCGTAGGCGGTGGTGACCTCATGGCCGAGCAGCCGGATCAGCGTCGCGAGCGTCTCCGCCGCGGTGCGGTTGTCGTCGATGATCAGGACTCGGCGTGGTGTCGCGTCGGACATGATTGCCCCTCCTGCCCGCCAAGGTAGCCCAGACGCAAGCGGCGTTCTGTACGGTCGCCACCTCAGGACTGGAACCACCTTGCGGCACGCGCGTCTGAACTACACGGGACCCGCGCCCGAGGAGGTTGCCATGCACGACGACGCCCTTGCCCTGCTCCACGACGATCACGAGCGCGTGAAGCAGCTGTTCGCACAGTTCGACCAATCCCGCGAGCGCCGCAACGAGATCGTCGAGCAGGCGTGCAGCGCGCTGTCCGCGCACACGCAGCTCGAAGAGTCGCTGTTCTATCCGGCCGCGCAGGAGCACATCCGCCGCGGCAATCTCGTCGAGGAAGCGCGAGTCGAGCACGACTCGGTGAAGCAGCTCATCAGCAAACTGCAGAGCGGATTGCTCGACGACGCGGCGCGCGACGCGACGTTCCGCGTGATGGCACGCATGGTCGCGCAGCACATCGCGCAGGAAGAACAGGAGCTGTTCCCGGAAGTGCGCGCGTCCGATCTCGACCTCGCCGCGCTCGGCGAGAAGATGCGCAGCCAGCATCAGGATCTGCAGGAGCATCCGGTGCTCACCACCGGACAGCACAGCACGGCGCGCGCGTCGCACGAGCCGGCGTCCTGAGACGGCGGCAATAGAAAAGGCGGCCCGAAGGCCGCCTTGGATTCCACGCGACGGTCTACTCGTCCGTCTTCACCTTGGCTTTCGCTTCGGCGGAGGCGCCGCTGTCGTCGTCGCTGTCCGACTTCGCCTTCACGCCGCTGTGCTCGGTCGTGCTCTTGATCGTCGTCTTGTGCTTGTGATGCTTGATCTTGGTTTCGGTCGTGCTCTTGCCGACGTCCGCTTCGGCCTCGTGCGACGCGATGTCCGGGTCGGTGCTGGCGCCAGCCTCGACCTTCACGTCGTCCGCGAACGCAGGCGCGGCGGACAGGACCAGGGAGAACGCAAGTCCGGACAGAAACTTCTTGTTCATGTGTGCCTCCGATGTGCGACGGCTCCCGCCGCCTGTCTTCCTTTGACCGCCGCGCGTGCGAATCTGCTCTCGCTTCACGGCGACGACGGCGTGGCCTTCCGATGCGGCAGGACGCCCTCCTGCTCGAGCTCTTCCTTGCTCGGCGGCGCGCCCTTCAGCGGCGATGAGCCCGGCTTCTGCGATCGAGCATCCGCCGGCGCCTGCTGCATCTCCGCCGGTGCGACTTCGGCGGATGCCGGCATCGGCGTCGTGCGCGAAGCCAGGCGCGTGCTCTGCTCGACCGCCGCGACCAGCTGGCCGCAGTTCTCGTCGTAGCCCTTCTTCGTCTCGATCAGCGGAATCAGCGCGGCGACCGGATTCACCGCGGCGCCGAGCACCGCCGCGAGTCCGCCTTTGATCACGGTGCCCGCGTCCGGCCGCACTTTCGGATTCTTGAACGTGCCGGTGACGTGCAGCGGCGCACGCAGGCGCACGAGGCTCCAGGTCTTGGGCAGCGGATGGATGCTGATGTCGGTCTTCTCCTCGCGCAGGTTGAGCTCGCCGCCGATGTGGATATTGGTCTTGGTGGTGTCGATCACGAACGCGCGCGACTGTGCGATGCCGTCGTCGATGTGGAAGTCGGCGACCGCGCAGCGCAGCGGCACGTCGTGGTCGCCGCCGAACAGGTATTTCAGGATCGGCGGCGCGTCGAGGTCGATCGCCGACAGGATGAGCGCGCTCACCTGCCCGCCGCTGGTCGCAACGCCGAGCTCGCCGTTGCCGTGCGCCGCCATCTCGGCGACCGAATTGCCGACGCCCTTGAACTCGATCTTGCCGCCGAGCACGCCGACGGTGGTCGCGACCTTCGGTGATTTCGGGAATAGCTTCGACAGCTGCAGATTCCGGACCTCGGCCTTCGCCGCGACCTTGAGCTTGTCCTCGCGCGCGTCGATGCCGATGTTGGTCGCGATCTTGCCGCCGGCGACGCCGAAGTTGAGCGGATCGAGCGTCAGGTCGCCGTCCTTCAGGATCAGGTGCGCCTGCAGATTGTCGATCGGTGACTTGAAGTTGCGGATGCTCTCGCCGGTGTACTTCACGTCCGCGTCCATCGTGCGCAGCTTGTCGAGATGGATCGGATCGCTCGGCAGCATGCGCGGCGACGCAGCTTCCTCCGCCGCTTTCTTCTGCTGCTGCGGCGACGCCGTCTCGCCCGGGCCTGCGCTCGGCGTCGCGCCGATGAAGCCCGCGAGGTCGTTCATGTCGAGCACGTGCGAGCGCAGGTCGGCCTTGATCGACGGGCGATTGTTCGCGTAGGAGACGTCGGCGTCGCCGCCGAGATCGCTGTCGCCGACGCGGCCGTCGAAGCCGTGCAGCATCCACACGCCGTCCTTGAGCTGCAGGCGGCCGCTCAGCTTGTACGGCGGCGTCGCGGGCAGCGACAGCCCGATCAACGGATACAGCTCCTCCATCGAGTCGCCGTGCACGTCGAGCTTGAGATCGGCAGCTTTCAGCTCGGTGAGACCCGTGACCGTGCCTTCGACCTTGCCCGCCGTCGAGCCCGCGTGGAACTCGGCCTTGAACGGATACGCCTCTTCGGTGCGCATCAGCGTGAGCACGCCGCCACCGCCCGCATCGGCGCCAGCCGTGAAGCCCTTGTACTTGCCGTGCGCGACGGCCGTGAGCACGTCCTTCGCCTGCGAGCCTTCGGAGGAGAGATCGACCGCGAGATCGGTTTTCTGATTCGGATCGAAGTAAGTGAGCCTGCCGCGATCGACGGTGAGGTGCTGCACGGTCGGCGCGAGCGACTGCTGCCCTTCCGCATCGGGTGGCTGGTCGGGATGCAGCATCCAGTTCGGCGTGTTCTTGTCGCTGATCTGCAGCGCGATCACCGGGGCGACCAGCCGCACGTCGGGCAGCACGACCTCCTTGTGGAACAGCGGGAACAGCGAAACGGTGAACGAGATCTCGTCCGCCGTGAGCATCTGATCCTCGCGCGCCCAGTCCGGATTGTCGAAGCGCACGCCGCTCGCCACGATGCGCGGCGGCCAGCTGTACTTCACGTCGAGATGCGCCATCTCGAAATGCCGGCCGGTGGCGTCGCTGATCTTGCGATCGATCGGCCCGCGCAGCAGATCCCACGGGAAGAAGACGACGATCAGGATCAGCGCGACGAGGACGCCGAGCGTCCACGCGAGCGCGCGATGGGAATGCCTAGTGCTCGACTCGAATCCGGCTGCGTTCATCGGACTTCACCTGTTGTTGTCTCCCCAACCCGGTCTCATCCGATGAGTCGCTTCCGTGCGCCTCGCCCTCTTCCTGCCGGTACTCGCCCAGCCGGTTGTACAACGTCTTCACGCTGATCCCGAGCAGCTCCGCCGACTGCGTCTTCACGCCGTTGCACTGCTCGAGCGTGGCCAGGATCAGGCGCTTGTCGGCCTCGGCGAGCGAGGTGCCCACCGGGATCGAGATGACCGGCCCGTTCGGCTGCGCCGCCGTCGCGCCGCTGGCCGACTGCACCGCGGCGTCGAGCGCTTCGTCGCCGAGGATGTACGCGCGCTGCACCCAATTGCGCAGCTCGCGCACGTTGCCCGGCCAGCTGTGGGACGACAGCTGCGCGATCGTCTCGGCCGGCAGCGCCTTGTGCGTCCCGTGCGTCGCGTTGAGCTCGTCGAGGAAATGTTGCGCGAGCAGCGCGACGTCGCCTTGCCGCTCGCGCAGCGGCGGCAGCTGCAGCGGGAACACGTTGAGCCGGTGATACAGATCGGCGCGCAGCGAGCCGTCGGCGACCGCGGCTTCGGGATCGCGATTGGTCGCGGCGAGCACGCGCACGTCGGCCTCGATCTCCTTGTTGGTGCCGACGCGCATGAAGCGGCCGGTCTCGAGCACGCGCAGGAGCTTCACCTGCAGCTCGATCGGCATCTCGGTGATCTCGTCGAGGAACAGCGTGCCGCCGTCGGCGCGCTCGAAGTAGCCCTTGTGCTGGCGATCGGCGCCGGTGAACGCGCCGCGCTCGTGGCCGAACATCTCGCTCTCGATCAGGTTCGGCGAGATCGCGCCGCAGTTCACGCCGAGGAACGGGCGGCCGCGACGCCGCGACAGCTCGTGCAGCGCCTGCGCCGCGAGCTCCTTGCCGCTGCCGCTCTCGCCGATCAGGAGCACGGTCGCTTCGGTCGGCGCGACGCGCAGGATCTGATCGTAGAGCCGGTGCATCGCCGGCGAGTTGCCGAGCATCTGGCCGAAGTGTCCGAGCCGGCGCAATTCGCCGCGCAGCTGGCCGATCTGCGCCTTGAGGTCCGCCGGTCGCGGCACGCGCGACAGCACGGCGCGCAGCCGCGCGACGTTCACCGGCTTCACCAGATAGTCGGCCGCGCCGACGCGCAACGCCTCGACCGCAGTCTCCACGCTCGCGTTGCCGGTGATGAGGATGATCTCGGTGCCGCTGCGGCGCTCGACTTCGGGGATCAGATCGAGACCGCTGCCGTCGGGCAGCGTGAGGTCGATCAGGAGCGCGTCGGGCTGCTGGCGCGTCAGCTGGATGCGCGCCTCGCGCAGGTCGGCTGCGACGGCGACGCTGAAGCCCTCGGCGGCGGTGAGCGCGCCGAGCGCCTCGCGGGTTTGCGGATCGTCGTCGACGATGAGGACGTGCGGCATCTTCGATTCGCTGCGTCAGTGCGCGCGCCGCGCGTCGCCGTTGGCGGCGTCTTCGGCCTTTTCCGTCGCCTTGCGCACGACCTTGCGCGCGGTGCGCTTGGCGGTGCGCGCGACGCGGGAATCGTCGGGCTGCGTGCGCAGCGTCTTGATCAGGAATGCGCCGGCGGCGGCCGCGGAAGCCATCGCCACCAACCGCCAGAAACTACGCGTCAGCATGGTGAATCTCCTTGTCTCACTTCATCGGCGGGACCGGCGACGGCGCCGCCGGACCCCGCAGGAACTGGTAGCCACGCCACACCTGCAACAGGAGGCTGAGCCAGCCCGTGCGCTGACGGCGGCTCAGGCGCCGCACCGCGACCGCGGCGAGCAGCAGCTCGGCAGCGGCCCATGCGATCACCGGCAAAGCTTCGGCGGCGATGCGCACGCGATGCTCGGCGCGATCGAGCGCGCGCAGCTGCGGCTGCAAGCCCTGCGCGGCGCGGATCAGCGCCACCCGATCGCGCTGCAGTTTCGCGGTGAGCTCTTCGTGACGTTCATCCAGATGTCGGGTCATGACTTGCTCGCGTTGGCCACGGTGGGATGCAGCAGGCTCGATCGCTCGTTGCGCTTGCGTTGATACGACACGATCAGGAGACCGGTACCGATGAATGCCGCCAGCACTACGCCGGAGATCACCTGCAGGCGCCATGCGGTATCCCAGAACACCGCGATCAGCAGTACCGCCAGCACTTCGAGCGTGAAGAAGCCGAGCAGCGCTGCGCAGAATCCGCGCACCAGCAAGGCACCGATGCGCGCGCCTTCGTGCGCGGCTTCCCAGCGCAGCAGATCGACACGATCCTCGACGAACTGCAGCAGGCCGGTCGCGAGCTCGTTCAGCGTGTCCGAGAGCTTCGGGCTCGGCGCGGTGGCGAGCCTGGGATCAGCGTCGTCCGCCGGCACTGATGGCTCCCAGCAGCATGCCGACGAGGAACGCACCGGCGATCGACTGCCACGGCTTCTCGTGCACGAACTCGTCGGTGACCTTCATCGCGCGGCGCGTCTGGTCGATCGCGTATTCCTGCGCTTCGCGCAGCTGGTCGCGCGCTTCGTCGAGGCTCTCGAGCAGGCGCTCGCGCGCCGCGGTGACGCCGTCGCCCGAATAGCTGGCGGTGGCATGCAGCAGATCCTGCGCGTGCGTGGCGAGCGATTTGAAGTCGGAAAGGATCTTGTCGCGAGCCTGGCCGGGGGTGGTGTCTTTCATTTCCGCATCTCCTCTTGATTCGATTCGGCAGCGGCCTTTGCCGCCTTTGCATGAGACACACGGGAAACGAGCAAATTCGATGCGGCAAGAATTACCGGCTCGCGTGTAAACGTTACGCGCAGGCCGCGGTCTGTAGAGAGTGGACACCTCGATCGAGCATCTTCTACTCGGACGGTCGGCTGCGATCGAGGAGCTCGCGCGCCAGCTGCGCAAGGTCGCCCCGACTGACCTCAACGTGCTCATCACCGGCGAAAGCGGCGCCGGCAAGGAAGCCGTCGCCCAGGCCGTGCACGCGCTGTCCGCGCGGCACGACCGCCCGTTCATCCCGGTGAATTGCGGCGCGATCGCGCCGAGCCTGATCGAAGCCGAGCTGCTCGGCGCCGAGAAGGGCAGCTACACCGGCGCCGACCGCACGCGCATCGGCTACTTCGAGCGCGCGCACGGCGGCACGCTGCTGCTGGACGAGGTCACCGAGATGCCGCTCGACATGCAGGTGAAGCTGCTGCGCGTGCTGGAGAGCCGCAGCTTCCAGCGCGTCGGCGGCAGCGAGCTCGTCGAGGTCGACGTGCGCGTGCTGGCCTCGACCAATCGCGACGTCGAGAGCGCCGTGCGCGAAGGCCGCTTCCGCGAAGACCTCATGTACCGCCTCGCCGTGTTCCCGCTGCGGGTGCCGCCGCTGCGCGATCGTGCCGGCGACGTCGAGATCCTCGCGCTGCATTTCCTGGACGAGCTGAACCTGCGCGAAGACACCAGCAAGATGTTCTCGCGACAATGCCTGCAGCAGCTCGCAGCGCATCCGTGGCCCGGCAACGTGCGCCAGCTCAAGAACGCCGTCAGCCGCGCGTTCATCCTCGCCGACCAGATCATCGACGCGCCGTTCACGCGCGCTGCCCCGCAACATCGTCGCCCCGCGCGGCGCGACGGGCACATCGACGTCGTCGTGGGCACGCCGCTCGCCGACGCGCAGCGCGAGCTGATCGAGGCGACGCTCGATCATTTCGACGGCGACAAGCGCGCGGCGGCGCAGGCGCTCGGGGTGTCGCTGAAGACGCTCTACAACCGCCTCGAGCTCTATCGCGGTGACGGCACGTCGCTTGCGACGCTGCGCGAGGCATCATGAGCGCGAACCTTTCCCCCAGCTCGCCATTGCGCGCGCGCACCCGCCGGCCGCGGATCTCTCGACCGCGCCTGCTCGTGCAGAGCGCCGCCGACGCCGAGGATGATCGCCGCCGGCTGCTCGCGGGCCTGCTCGAGCGTCCGGCGCGCATCGAGCCCAAGCATTTCTACGATGCGCAAGGCAGCGCGCTCTATGCCGCGATCACGCGGCTCGCGGAGTACTACCCGACGCGTCTCGAAGCCCACGTGCTGGCGACGCATCGCGAGGAGATCACCGCGCAGCTGCCGCAGCGCGGCCAGTGGGTCGATCTCGGCTGCGGCGACGGCGACAAGGTCCTGCCGTGGCTGCAGGCGACGCAGGCGCAGCGCTACATCGCGGTCGACGCCGCGCAGGAATGGCTCGCCGCGACGATCGAGCAGTTCGCCACCCGCCATCGCGAGATCGAGTCGATCGGCGTCGTCACCGATCTTTCCGGCGGCTGGTCGCTGCAGCACCTGCTGCACGAGTGCCCGCCCTGCCCGCCGGTGTTCTTCTATCCGGGATCGTCGATCGGCAATTTCGATCCCGAGCCCGCGATCGCCCTCTTGCGCAAGGTGCGCGAGCACTGCGGCGAGGATGGCTGCCTGCTGATCGGCGTCGATCTCACGCGCGACGCGAAGCGCCTGTGCGCCGCGTACGACGACGCGATCGGCGTGACCGCCGCGTTCAACCTGAACGTGCTGCGCGTCGTCAACCGCATGCTCGACGCCGACTTCGATCCGCGCCGATTCGCGCACGTCGCGCGCTTCGACGAGCGCGAATCGCGCGTCGAGATGCATCTGATGTCGCGCGAGCGTCACAGCGTACGGTTCGGTACGCCGGCGGACACGCGCCGGAACTTCGAATTGGGCGAGACAATCATTACGGAGTGCTCCTACAAGTATTCGGCGAGAGGGTTTGCAGACATGCTCGACGCTGCGGGATTCACTCAGCATCAGCTGTGGACGAGCGGTGAAGCGGCGCCTTCCTTCGGTGTCTTCCTCGCGCGGGCTTGAGGAAATTCCGGTGAGCTCCGTGGTCCCGCTGCATCCACCCGTGACGACCGAGAACGCGCCGCCGCGGCAGCGCCAGCTCGCCGCGCAGTACCAGGCGGTGCGCGCGCGCACGCTCGGCTTGATCGGCGGGCTCTCCGCGGAAGACTGCCAGCTGCAGTCGATGAACGACGCGAGCCCGGTGAAGTGGCACCTCGCGCACACGACGTGGTTCTTCGAGACCTTCGTGCTCGAGCTCGCGCAGCGCGGCTACCGCGCGGTCAACGCGAAGTATCGCGTGCTGTTCAATTCCTACTACGTCGGCGTCGGCGCGCGCCATCCGCGCGGCGATCGCGGCTTGCTGTCGCGGCCCTCGCTCGAGGAAGTGCTGGTCTATCGCCGCAAGGTCGACACGCGCCTGGTCGACGGCCTGCTGCAGGGCGGCTGGTCCGACGAGATCCTCGACCGCGTGCAGCTCGGGCTCGAGCACGAGTGCCAGCACCAGGAGCTGATCCTCACCGACATCAAGCACCACTTCTGGTGCAATCCGCTGCGGCCCGCGTACAAGGCCGCCGGCGCCAATCTCAACCTCGGCGAGCGCCCGAGCGAGCTCGAGTTCGTCGGCTACGAAGGCGGGCTCGCGGAGATCGGCCACGACGGCGACGGTTTCGTGCTCGACAACGAGAAGCCGCGCCATCGCGTGTGGCTCGAGCCGTTCGAGATCGCATCGCGCCCGGTCACCAACGCCGAATACATGGAATTCATCGCCGACGGCGGCTATCGCAAGGCGCAGTACTGGCTGTCCGACGGCTGGGACCTTCGCGAGCGCGAAGGCTGGCGCGCTCCGCTGTACTGGCTCGCGGAGGATTCCGACACGCCACGCGTGTTCACGCTCGCAGGCATGATCGAGATCGACCCGGATGCGCCGGTGTCGCATCTGAGTTACTACGAAGCCGACGCGTACGCGCGCTGGGCCGGCGCGCGACTGCCCACCGAAGCGGAATGGGAGCGCGTCGCGCAGGATGCGGGCGCGATTCCCGACACTGCGAACCTGCTCGAGCGCGGATTGCTCAGCCCGAGCGCCGGCAACGGCGAGGGCCGCGTGCGTCAGCTGTTCGGCGACGTGTGGGAATGGACCGGCAGCGCCTACCTGCCGTATCCGGGATACAAGCCGCTCGCCGGCGCGCTCGGCGAGTATAACGGCAAGTTCATGGTGAATCAGATGGTGCTGCGCGGCGGCTCGTGTGTGACGCCGCGCGCACAGGCTCGGGCGACGTATCGCAACTTCTTCGCGCCGGGTGCGCGTTGGCAATTCGCCGGCGTGCGGCTCGCGCGCTCGGTCGGGAGTCGCGGCGTTCGCGAGCCATCCCTGGGGGTCGCTTGAAAACCAGGAGTCGACGATGAGACACGCAATCATCCTGAGCGCCGCGGCGCTCTTCACCACCATGGCGTCCGCGCAGACCGGCAGCATTCCCGATCCGAGCGATCCGAGCTCCGCGCCCGCGAGCGAGGATCGCACTTCGTCGGGGACGCGCGACACGACAGCCTCCCCGGCCACGCGCAAGTCCGACGGCGCTTCCACCACCGGCCGGAGCAGCAGCTTCAACGCGATGGAAAGCGCGGGCGGCACGCTCAACGACAAGGACGCGACCTTCGTGAAGAAGGCGGCGTCGATCGGGCTCGAGGAAGTCGAGTCCGGAAAGCTGGCTGCCGACCATGCGGCCGATGACAAGGTCAAGAGCTTTGCCGACCAGATGGTGAGCGACCACGGCCAGAACAACGACGAGCTGAAGAGCATCGTCGAGAAGAAGGGCATCACCTTGCCCGATGCTCCGCAGGGCAAGCAGGCGGCGAGCGTGGCGCAGCTCAAATCCAAGAACGGCGCGGAGTTCGATCGCGCATTCGTCGCGGAGAACGTGAAGGGTCACCAGCAAGCCATCCAGCTATTCACCACGGCGTCGAAGACCGCAAAGGATCCCGAGGTGAAGAGCTACGCGGAAAAGACGCTGCCGACGCTCAAGCACCATCTCGAGATGGCGCAGACGCTGCAGAAGTCCATCGGCGGCGCGACGGCCAGCGGCAAGACGAGCAAGTCGAAGAAGTCCGACGTCAAGCCGACGGACACCAGCGGCGGCTGATCAGGCGATCAGGAGCCAGATCGCAACGCCGACCATCAGCGTCGCCGACACGCGGTTGAGCAGCTGCGCCTGCCCGCGACGCAGGAGCAGCTCGCTCAGCGTGCGTCCGCCCTGCGCGTAGATCAGCAGGCTCGCGAACTCGATCAGGATCATCAGCACGAGCAGGAAGCCGATCTGCGGGGCGAGCGGCTTGCCGGGATTGATGAACGGCGGCAATAACGCGCCCATGAACGCCCACGCCTTCGGATTCGATACTGCAGTGACGAACCCCTGAGCGCACAAGGCGGCCGGCGTGATGTCGGTCGCCTGCGCGAGATCGCCGACCGGCGCACGCCAGCTGCGCCACGCAGTCCACATCAAGTAAGCGGCGCCGCAGATCTTGAACGCGGTGAACACGCGCGGCGCTGCGATCAGGATGGCCGCGATCCCGGCCATCGCCGCCGAGCCGACGAGCGCGATGCCGGTCAGCTCGCCGAGCATCATCCACAGCGTGCGCTTGACGCCGATGCGGATCCCGAGCGTCATCGCCAGCGTCATGCACAGCCCCGGGCTCATCGCGATGAGCGCGAAGGTACCGGCGAATGCGAGCAGTCGGGTGGTTTCCACAACTCAATGATTGCACGGGACCTGGCATCGCAGTTGCATCGCACGTCTCCATGTCCGGAGGGAATCCCGCGCGAGTGCTGCTCGTGGGAGGCGACGCTGCGCTCGCGGCGGCGCTGACGTCGGCTGGCTATTCGATCGTCCGCGCCGCCGAGGAGGACGATCTCTATGCGCTGGTCGAGCGCGACAAGCCCGACGCCGTCGTCGTCGCCGCCGAATCGCCTTCCCGCGACGTGCTCGAGCATCTCGCGCTCCTCAATCGCAAGCATCCGCAGCCGGTCCTGCTGTTCCACGACGGCAGCGACGAAGCGGTCGTGCGTCGCGCGGCGCGCGCGGGCGTGAGCGCCTACGTCGCGCTCGATCTGCCGCCGGCGGTGCTGCGCTCGCTGATCGAAGTCGCGACGCTGCATTTCGAGCAGACGCGTGCGCTCAGGCAGGAGCTGTCGCGCGTGCAGCGGGCGCAGGCCGAGCGCCGCCTGATCGATGCTGCGAAGAGCCGCGTGATACAGACGCTCGGGCTCTCCGAGAACGACGCCTACAAGCATCTGCAGGTCCAGGCGATGAACGGCCGCCGCTCGATCGCCGACGTCGCGCGCGAGCTGCTCGGCGCGCAGGGAGCAGGCAATGAAGAAGATTAGGCTCGGCTTCGTGCGTCTGTGCGACGCCGCGCCGCTCGTCGTGGCACAGGCGCTCGGCAGCTACGCGCGCGAGAAGGTGCGCGTCGAGCTGGTGCCGCTGGCGTCATGGTCGGAGGTGCGCGATCGGCTGATCGTCGACGATGTGCAGGCCGCGCACTGCCTCGCCGGGATCCCGCTCGCGGCGCAAGCCGGCGTGTTCGGGCCGCAAGCCCGGCTGGCGACCGCGTTCACGCTCAATCACTACGGCAACGCGATCACGCTGGCGACGTCGCTCGCCGGCATCCTGCGCAGCGGCAAGGCGAACTTCGTCGATTACGTCCGCAACCGGCGTCGCGAAGGCCGGCCGCTCGCGCTCGCGTCGGTGTTCCCGATCTCCAAGCACGAGTACGAGCTGCGCCACTGGGTCGCCTCGCTCGGGCTCGACCCGGGCACCGACATGCGCCTCGTCGTCGTGCCGCCGCCGGAGACCGCGCGCGCGATGCGCAACGGCCGCATCGACG
>DASRHK010000129.1:0-4249 GCA_035650495.1 Nevskiaceae bacterium
AATCTACGAATCGCATCTCGTGCCGCTGATCTTCGAGCCTTACGCGCAGGACGTCGTGCCGCGCTTGCGCAAGCGCGGCTTGAAGCGCGTGCTGGAGATCGCTGCCGGAACCGGCGTCGTCACCCGCGCGATGGCGTCGCAGCTGCCGGCGGCCGTCGAGATCGTCGCCACCGATCTGAATCCGGGGATGCTCGAGGAAGCCGCGAGACGCGGCACAGCGCGACCGGTGACGTGGCGACAAGCCGACGCGCTGGCCCTGCCCTTCGGCGATCGCGAGTTCGATGCGATCGTCTGTCAGTTCGGCGCGATGTTCTTCCCCGACAAGGTGAAGGCGTTCGGCGAAGCCCGGCGCGTGCTGAAGCCCGGCGGCGTGCTGGTCTTCAGCGTGTGGGATCGGCTCGAGGACAACGAATTCGCGGCCACCGTGACCTCCGCGCTCGCCGATTTCTTCCCGCAGGATCCGCCGCGCTTCCTCGCGCGCACGCCGCACGGCTACTGCGATCACGCGACGATCCACCGCGATGTCGCCGCGGCGGGCTTCGCCAGGCCGGCGACGATCGACACGGTCACCGCACGCAGTCGCGCGAGCTCACCCGACGTCCCCGCCATCGCCTATTGCCAGGGCACGCCGCTCCGCAGCGAGATCGATGCGCGCGATCCGGCCGCGCTGGCGCGCGCAACCGCCGTGGCCGCGCAGCAGATCGGCAAGCGCTTCGGTACGGCGACCGTCGAGGGCAGGATCCAGGCGCTGGTCGTCACCGTCGAGGCCTGAAAACGACAAGGCCCCGTTGCCGGGGCCTTGCTCCATTTCGTGCGCGATCACTCCGCCGGCATCTCGTGATGACGATGCTTGTGGAAGCTCGTCATCTCGGTCTTCAGCTTCGCGCGCTGATCCGATGTCAGCACGGCAGCCACTTCCTGGCGCAGCTGCGCGTGCAGCTTCTCGGCTTTCGCCATCAGCGCCGTGCGCTGGTCGATCAGGCTCGACGCCTGGTCGAGGTAGCCCGACGACGTCGTGTCGAGCGCCATCTCGCTCTCGTGCGTCTGCTTGATCTGCTGATGCAGGTCCTTCATCTGCGGCGCGTACTTCGCGTGGATCGCCTCGATCTGCGTGCGCTGGGCGTCGGTGGCGTCGACCGTGTCGAGCATGTGATCGAGCATCATCTTGCCGTGCGGCATGCCGCCGAAGTCTCCCGCGTGAGCGATGGCGAATGGCGCCGCCGCGGCGAGTCCGAGCATCATGGGAGCTAGGGTCTTGAGGAACGTCTTGGTCATTTCTGGATCTCCGATCCGGTGAACTTGCGACGAGGACATCCTCTCGCCTTCACCGGTCATGCAACGCGCCGATCTGGTAAAGAATTGTAAGGGGTCGATGGCGATCCGGAAGGCACGGCGCACAATCGCCGCCACAGTCGAAGACACATGGCCAAAATGCAAAGGATTCTCCTCGCGGACGACGACCAGGCGTTCTGCGACCTGTTGAAGGAATATCTCGGCCGCCAGGGCTACGACGTCGACGCCGTCCACGACGGCGCGGCGGCGATCAAGGCGGCAACCGAAGCGAGCTACGACGCGATGGTGCTCGACGTGATGATGCCCAAGGCGGATGGCTATCGCGTGCTGAAAGAGCTGCGCTCGCCGGGACGCATGCCGATCCTGATGCTCACCGCACGCGGCGAGGACGTCGACAAGATCGTCGGCCTCGAGCTCGGCGCCGACGACTACCTCGCCAAGCCGTGCAATCCGCGCGAGCTTGCAGCGCGACTCAAGGCAGTGCTCCGCCGCACGCAGCCGCAGCCGGCCGGAAGCGAGCACATCGCGCTCGGCGACCTGGAGCTCACGCCGGCGGCGCGCGCGGTCAAGCTCAAGGGCCAGTCGATCGACCTCACCGGCGCGGAGTTCGACGTGCTGCGCGCGCTCGTCGAGGACGCGGGCCGCGTGCTGTCGAAGGACGAGCTCGCGCGCCGGGCGCTGCGCCGGCCGCTCGGCCTGTTCGATCGCAGCATCGACATGCACGTGTCCCGCCTGCGCAGCAAGCTCGGCGAAGGCGATGACGGCGCCCCGCGCATCAAGACGGTCCGCAATCGCGGCTACCTGTACGTCGTGGCGACGTGAAGCTCCACGGCAAGCTGATCTTCTGGTTCCTGCTCGCGAACGTCGTCGCGATCGTCGTCGCGCTGCTCGTGTCGTCGCGGCTGTGGGTCCGCAACTACTCCCACGACGACGCACTGCGCGACGGCCAGGCCGCCGTGCAGGTGTACGAATCGCAAGGGCCCGAAGGCTTGCGGCAGTGGCTGCGGCGCCGGCGCGCCGACGGCGTGTTCGGCATGCTGCACGACGAGCTCGGACGGCCGCTCGCGTTCGGTCCGCCGGAAGGTCAGGGCTTGTTCTTCCACCAGGAATTCCACGGCGGCGGCCCGGGCGAGCCTGGGCCGCACGTGCTGAGCTTCGAGCAGCCGCTGTTCGACGCGCACGTCGATCCGCCGCCGCCACCGCCGGCCTTCGACGCGGAAGCCGGACTGCGCGAGCACGAGGAAGGACCGTCGACCGTGCGGGTGTTCGGCTCTGCTTCCGGCTTGCTGTTCTCCGTGCGCGGAGAAGATCGCCTCCACACGGCGGCCATCACCGGCGCGACCGGCAAGGCCTATCGCTGGACGGCCGTCAGCCGCCCGGCGCGCGGGCACGAGGAGCACATCCGCGACCTCATCACGCGCGCGTTCATCGGATTGCTTGCGATCGCCGCGGTTGCGCTGCTCGCGGCACGACGCATCACTCGACCGATCCACGGCCTGCGCACCGCGACCAACGAGCTCGCGAGCGGCAAGCTCGAGACGCGCGTGCCCGAACAGATCTCGCGCCGTCCCGACGAGCTCGGACAGCTCGGCCGCTCGTTCAACGAAATGGCGGAGCGCCTGCAGCGCTTGCTGGAGTCGCAGCGGCAATTGCTGCGCGACGTCTCGCACGAGCTGCGCTCCCCGCTCGCGCGCTTGCGCATCGCCTCGGAGCTCGCGCGCGACGAGCCGGCGCCGACGCACTTCGAGCGCATCGAGCAAGAGGCCGGCCGTCTCGAGGAGCTGATCGCGCAAGTGCTGCTGGTCGCGCGACTGGATTCGCCGATGAGCGCCGCGACGCGCGAGCCGGTCGACATCACCGCCATCGCGCAGCAGGTCTGCGAGGACGCGCAGCTCGAAGCAAACGCGCGCAAGGTCGAAGTGGTCGCGACGATCCGCGATGGCTGCCAGGTGTCGGGAAGGCCGGACCTGCTGCAGTCCGCGATCGAGAACGTCGTACGCAACGCGGTGCGCTACACCGCCACCGGCACGACCGTGGAAGTCGACGCGAGCTGCGATGCGCAGCAATGGCGCGTCGTCGTCACCGATCACGGACCGGGCGTGCCGGAGGATCAGCTCGCCGCCATCTTCCAGCCGTTCCATCGCGTGTCGAGCGCGCGTGAGCGCGACACCGGCGGCTACGGACTCGGATTGGCGATCGCGGAGCGCGCGGTCCACGCGCATGGCGGCTCGATCGCGGCGCAGAACGTCGCCGGTGGCGGGCTCCGCGTCGAGATCCGGCTGCCGGCGACGCAAGCAGCGTAAGAGCGCGCTGCGCGCGCGCAAGTTCCGCCCTCGTCGCGCGATTACAGTTCGATACAAAGCCACGACAAAGTGCTGACGCGCACGCCGCCGCGCGGCTCCTAAAGTCGCGCCACTACAAAAGTCAACTCCGGGGTGTCGTGATGAATCTGAGAGGCGCAATCCGTTTTGCGGGTGTCGCGTCGACCGCGCTGGTGCTCGTCGCCTGCGGCGGCAGCGACAACAGCTCCGCAGTCGACACGTCGGACATGCCGGTCGCGTTCGAAGTGCTGGGACAGCCGGACTTCATCAGCAAGAACGCCAATCGCGGCACGCCGACCAACGCCCTCGGCCTGGCGCAGCCGCTCGGCGGCATCGCGACCGACGGCGAGCATTTCTACATCGCCGATTACGGCAACAACCGCATCCTCGGCTGGAACACCATCCCGAGCGGCCCGAGCGTCGAGCCCGATTTCGTCATCGGCCAGCCGGACTTCACCGGCAATCAGCCGGGCACGTCGTCGACCGCGCTCGCGCTGCCTTCGAGCGTGCAGATCGCCAACGGCAAGCTGGTCGTCGCCGACAGCGGCAACAACCGCGTGCTGATCTGGAATTCCTTGCCGACGTCGAGCGTCGCGCCCGACCTCGTCGTCGGGCAGACGTCTTTTGCGAGCAGC
>DASRHK010000130.1:0-34802 GCA_035650495.1 Nevskiaceae bacterium
GGCGTCAACGAATTCGCCGCGCGATTGTTCACTGCGCTGTGCGGGTTCTTCAGCGTCGTCGCGGTCTGGTTCACGGCAAGAAAACTCTGGGGCTGGCAGGCAGGTGCGTATACGGCGATCGTGGCCGCGAGCATGACCTGGCTGATGGCGGTCGCGCACGTGGTCACGCTCGACATGGGCGTCTCGTTCTTCCTGACGCTGGCGCTGTGCGGATTCCTCATCGCGCAGAACGGCGGCGATCGCAAATGGATGTGGCTCGTCTGGGCCGCGATGGCCGGCGCGACGCTGACGAAAGGTCTCATCGGCGGCGTGATTCCCGGCGCGGTGCTCGTGCTCTACAGCGCGATCTGCAAGCAATGGTCGCTGTGGAAGCGCATGGAATGGCTGGTCGGCGTGCCGATCTTCCTGCTGCTCGCCGCACCGTGGTTCGTGATCGTGTCGGCGCGCAATCCGGAGTTCGCGCACTTCTTCTTCATCCACGAGCATTTCGAGCGCTACCTCACGACCGAGCATCATCGCGAAGGCGCGCCGTGGTACTTCGTGCCGATCCTCGTCGGCGGTCTCTTGCCCTGGACGACGCTTGCGCCGCAGTTCTTCCGCTTCGCCTGGCGCACCGAAGGCGCAGCGCGCTTGCCGAATCGACTGATCGTGATCTGGTGCGCGTTCGTGTTCGCGTTCTTCAGCCTGTCGGGCTCCAAGCTGCCCGGCTACATCCTGCCGATGTTCCCCGCGATGGGTCTGCTGCTCGGCCAATACCTTGCGCTCGCCCGGCCCGACGTGCTGAAGCCGCACGCGCGCTTCACCGTCGCGCTCTGGGCGATCGTCGCGATCGCGGCACCGATCGTCGTGCGTCATCTTTCGACCAAGCACATGCCGGCGGAGATCAACATCGCGCTCGGGCCTTGGGCGGTCGCGGCCGCGATCGTCTACGTCGTGCTCGCGCTCTACGCCGCACGCGCGGCGAATCGCGGACAGAAGATGGCCTCGGCGCTCGCGATCGGCTTCGCGAGCCTCATCGCGCTGCAGATCATCAACGGCGGCTACCAGGTGTTCACGCCGCTCAAGTCCGCGAAGACGATCGCGGCCGAAGTTGCGCCGTCGATCGACGCCGACACCGAGCTCTTCGTCATCCGCTCGTACGACCAGACGCTGCCGTTCTATCTGCAGCGTACGCTGACGCCGGTGGAATTCGTCGACGAGCTCGAGCTCGGCGAGAAGGCGGAACCGGAGCGCTACGGCGGATCGCTCGATCAGTTCCGCGAGAAGTGGATGGCCGCGCCCAAGGCTGTCGCGTTCACCTCGCCCGACACGCTGAAGGAATTGCAGGACAGCGGATTGCCGATGAAGGTCCTCGCCACGCACTATCGCCACGCCGCGTTCGCCAAGCCATGAAGACCAACGAGTTCGTCCTCATCGTCACCGGCGTCATGCTCAACGCCGTCGCGCAGCTCCTGCTCAAGGCCGGCACGCGCGCGATCGGGCATTTCGAGTTCACCGCGGCGAACATCAAGCCGATCGGCTGGGCCATCGCGACCAACCCGTACATCTTCGGCGGGCTTTTCTGTTACGCGGTCAGCGTGGTCATCTGGATCCTCGCGCTGTCGCGCGTGGAGGTCAGCATGGCCTATCCGATGCTCTCGCTCGGCTACGTGGTCAACGCGTTCTTCGGGTGGTGGCTGTTCGGCGAGGCGGTGACCGCGATGCGCATGGGCGGCATCGGGTTCATCATCGTCGGCGTCTACCTGGTCGCGAAAAGCTAAAATTGCCAATGGCCGACTTCCTCCCCTTCACCCGCCCTACCATCGACGAAGCCACCATCGCCGACGTCGCCGCGGTGCTGCGCTCGGGCTGGATCACGTCGGGGCCGAAGATGAAGGAGTTCGAGGCCGCGCTGTCGCAGCGCTTCGGTCGGCCAGTCCGATCGATCAATTCCGGCACCGCGACGCTCGAGCTCGCGCTGCGGCTGTGCAAGATCGGGCCCGGCGATGAAGTCATCACGACGCCGCTGTCGTGGGTCGCGACCGCCAACGTCGTGCTCACCGTCGGCGCGACGCCGGTGTTCGTCGACGTCGATGCGGAGACGCGCAACATCGACCTCGATCTCGTCGAGCGCGCGATCACGCCGCGCACCAAGGCGATCATCCCCGTCGATCTCGCCGGGCTGCCGGTCGATCGCGATCATCTCTACGCGATCGCCGCGAAGCACAAGCTGCGCGTCATCGAAGACGCGGCGCAGTCGATCGGCGCGAACTGGAAGGGTCGCGAGATCGGATCGTTCGGCGATCTCGTCTCGTTCTCCTTCCACGCCAACAAGAACATCACCACGGCCGAAGGCGGCGCGCTGGTGATGCGCAACGACGACGAGGCGAAGCTGTTCGAGAAGATGCGCCTGCAGGGCGTGACGCGCCACGCCGACGGCGGCATGGACGTCGACGTGCTCGGCGGCAAGTTCAATCTCACCGACCTCGCCGCCGTAATCGGCGTGCACCAGGTCAAGCGCATCGAGATGGTGACGCAGAAGCGTCGCGAGCTCGCGCGCGAATACTTCCGCCTGTTCGATCGCACGCTCGGCTGCGAATTGCCGCCGGCGGATTTCACGCAGTCGAACTGGCACATGTTCCAGCCGCTGCTGCCGCTTGCCCGCATGCGCATGACGCGCGGCGAGTTCATCGACCAGATGAAGGCGGCGGGCATCGGCGTCGGCGTGCACTATCCGGCGATGCATCTGTTCACGCTTTACCGCGCGCGCGGCTTCAAGGAAGGCGACTTCCCGCATGCCGAGCACATCGGCGCCTCGACGGTGACGCTGCCGCTCTTCGCGGAGATGAGCAACGCCGACGTCGCGCGCGTCTGCGAGACCGTCACCGCGGTATTGCGTCCTGCGCTTCGCGCGGCTGCCTGATGGAACCCCAGAACATCCAGCTGTCGGTCGTCATCCCCGTCTACAACGAGGAGGCGGTGCTCGACAAATTGTTCGCGCGCCTGTATCCCGCGCTCGACGCGCTCGGCCTTCGCTACGAGATCGTGTTCATCAACGACGGCTCGCGCGATCGCTCCGCCGAAATCCTCTCCGCGCAGTTCCGCAAGCGGCCCGACGTCACGCGCGTCGTGCTGTTCAACGGCAACTTCGGTCAGCATCGCGCGATCCTCGCGGGCTTCGAGCACGCGCGCGGCGAGCGCGTGCTGACGCTCGACGCCGATCTGCAGAATCCGCCGGAAGAGATCGGCAAGTTCATGGCGAAGATGGACGAGGGCTTCGACTACGTCGGCTCCATCCGCGAGAAGCGCCAGGATTCGTGGTGGCGCGGCTTCGCGTCTCGGATCATCAATCGCATCCGCGAGAAGACGACGAGCATCAAGATGACCGATCACGGCTGCATGATGCGGTCGTACAGCCGGCGCATCGTCGAGACGATCAACCAGTGCCAGGAGATGAACACCTTCATCCCGGCGCTCGCCTACACCTATTCGCAGCATCCCGGCGAGATCACCATCAAGCACGAGGAGCGTGCGGCGGGCGAATCGAAGTACTCGTTCTACAAATTGATCCGCCTCAACTTCGATCTGATGACCGGCTTCTCGGTGGTGCCGCTGCAGGTGTTCTCGATGGGCGGCATGCTGATCTCCGCGCTGTCGGTCGTGTTCGTGATCTATCTCGCGATCCGCCGCATCATCGTCGGGCCGGAGGCCGAGGGCCTGTTCACGCTGTTCGGCATCGCGTTCTTCCTGATCGGCATTGCGCTGTTCGGCATCGGCATCCTCGGCGAGTACATCGGGCGCATCTATCAGGAAGTCCGCCAGCGGCCGCGCTATCTGATCTCCGCGGTGCTGCAGCAGGAGGAAGCCAAGCCGTGACGACGGCCGTGGTCTTCGGCTATCACAACGTCGGCGTGCGCTGCCTGTCGGTGCTGCTGGCGCACGAAGTCGACGTGAAGCTCGTCGTCACCCACGACGACGCGCCCGGCGAGAACATCTGGTTCGAGAGCGTGCGCGCGCTCGCGCAGCAGCAAGGCATTCCGGTCATCGCGCCCGCCGATCCGCACGAGCCGAAAGCCTTTGCGCGCATCGCGGCGATGAAGCCAGACTACATCTTCTCGTTCTACTACCGGCAAATGCTGAAGCCGGAGATGCTGAAGCTCGCGAAGCTCGGCGCCTACAACATGCACGGCTCGCTGCTGCCGAAATACCGCGGCCGCGTGCCGATCAACTGGGCGATCATCAAGGGCGAGAAGGAAAGCGGAGCGACGCTGCACGAGATGGTGGTCAAGCCCGACGCCGGGCGCATCGTCGATCAGATGGCGGTGCCGATCCTGCCGAACGACACCGCGAAGGAAGTGTTCGACAAGGTCGTCGTCGCCGCGGAGATCGTGCTCGATCGGACGATGGAGCCGCTCGTCGCCGGCGTCGCCAAGCACAGGGTGATGGAGCTCGAGAAAGGCTCCTATTTCAGCGGCCGCAAGCCCGAGGACGGGCGCATCCCGTGGGAGGCCGCCGCGCAGGCCGTCCATGATCTCGTGCGCGGCGTGTCGCGGCCGTATCCCGGCGCGTTCTCGGATTTGCCGGTCGGGCGCTTGATCGTCTGGCGCACGCTGGTCGTGCAGAAGCCGTCGGAAGGTCCGCCCGCGCTCTTCGCCGAAGGCAACGCCCTGTTCGCGCGCTGCGGCGACGGCCACGCCGTGAAGATCCTCGACGCCGAGCTCGCCGGCGAGCCGTTCAACGCCGAGACATTCCACGCGCGATTCGCCAATCGCGTCCTGCCGCTGCCGGTCGCGCACACCAAGAAAGCCCCATGAAGAAGAAAATCCTGATCCTCGGCGTCAACGGCTTCATCGGCCACCACCTGTCCAAGCGCATCCTCGACGCGACCGACTGGGACGTCTACGGCATGGACATGTCGACCGACCGCATCGACGACGTGCTCGCCAATCCGCGCTTCCATTTCTTCGAGGGCGACATCACCATCAACAAGGAGTGGATGGAGTACCACATCCGCAAGTGCGACGTGGTGCTGCCGCTGGTCGCGATCGCGACGCCCGCGAAGTACGTGAAGGAGCCGCTGCGCGTGTTCGAGCTCGACTTCGAGGCGAACCTGCCGATCGTGCGCGCCTGCGTGAAGCACAAGAAGCGCTTGCTGTGGGCATCGACGTCCGAGGTCTACGGCATGTGCGCCGACCAGGAGTTCGATCCGGACAAGTCCGATCTCGTCTACGGACCGATCAACAAGCCGCGCTGGATCTACGCGTGCTCGAAGCAGCTGATGGATCGCGTCATCCACGGCTACGGCGAGATGGAAGGGCTCGATTACACGCTGTTCCGGCCGTTCAACTGGATCGGCGCGGGGCTCGACAATCTGCACACCGCGAAGGAAGGCTCATCGCGCGTGATCACGCAGTTCCTCGGTCACATCGTGCGCGGGGAGCCGATCAAGCTCGTCGACGGCGGCAAGCAGAAGCGCGCGTTCACCTATATCGACGACGGCATCGACGCGCTGATGAAGATCATCGAGAACAAGCACGGCAAGGCGACCGGCCAGATCTACAACATCGGCAATCCGGCCAACAACTACTCGGTGAAGCAGCTCGCGCAGATGATGCTGAAGCTCGCGGCGAAGTATCCGGAGTATCGCGACAGCGCAGCGAAGGTGAAGGTCGTGGAGACGACGTCGGCCGAGTACTACGGCAAGGGTTATCAGGACGTGCAGAACCGCGTGCCGAAGATCGAGAACACGATGCGCGATCTGGACTGGAAGCCGAAGTTCTCGATGCAGGAGGCGCTGCAGGGGATCTTCGAGGCGTATCGGACGCATGTGGCTGACGCGCGAGAACTGGTCAACTGACGTCGCGCTGCGTCCCGGTGAATCAGGTCCGCCGGGGGACGCCGTAAAATTCCTTCCCTGGAGCTCGTGCACGGCCATCCCTGGCCGCGCACGCCCCCGTCGAACCTGACTCACCGGGCCGTCCATGCCGAAGCTGGCACTCAAGATCGACGTCGACACCTATCGCGGAACGCGCGAAGGCGTGCCGGCGCTGGTCGAGACGCTGAAGAAATTCCAGGCGGGCGCGACGTTCCTGTTCTCGCTCGGGCCGGATCACACGGGTCGAGCGATCAAGCGGGCGCTGCGGCCGGGGTTCATGAAGAAGGTGTCGCGCACGTCGGTGGTCGAGCATTACGGCATCAAGACGCTGATGTACGGGACGCTGCTGCCCGGTCCCGACATCGCGAAGAAATGCGCGGGCGAAATGCGCGCCGTTCGCGACGCGGGATTCGAGGTCGGCATCCACACGTTCGATCACGTGAAGTGGCAGGACGGCGTCGCGCACGCTTCGGCGGAATGGACGCGCGCCGAGATGCAGAAGGCCGTCGAGGCGTTCGTCGGCGTCTTCGGTACGCGACCGCTGACGCACGGCGCCGCAGGTTGGCAGATGAACGACGCCGCGTATCGGTTCGAACAGGAGCTCGGACTGCGCTACGCGAGCGACGGCCGCGGCACGCATCCGTTCATGCCGATGGTCGGCGCCGATGTCGTCGACGTGCCGCAGCTTCCTTCCACATTGCCGACGCTCGACGAGTTGATCGGGGTGGATCAGATCACCGTCGAGAACGTGCACGAGCACGTCCTGAATCTCACGGCGAATGCACCGAGGACGGGCCACGTCTACACGCTGCACGCCGAGCTCGAGGGTCAGAAGCTCAGGCCGATCTTCGAGCGCCTGCTCGCGGGCTGGCGGACGCAGGGCTACGAGCTGGTGTCGACGGAAAACTTGTTCGCATCGCTCGATCGCACGTCGCTGCCGAAACATCACGTCGCGATCGGCGAGATCCCGGGTCGATCGGGAACGCTGGCCCTGCAAGGGCCCGCTGCGGGCTGAATCGCCGCGAGGGCTTGCAAGCCCCGCAAGCCTCGTTTGACTTCGCCATTCACGCGCTGGCAGGCTGATCTCCGAGCAGGGAAGCTCTCGCCGACAAGAAGAGCAATCCAAACTGCGATCTGGGGGGACTCCATGAACAAGCTCATGCGCACCGCGCTCGGTGTCGCTTTCTTTTCTGCCACGGCAATTGCACTGCCGGCCGCTGCGGGACCGGCGGCCTGCGAATTCGCCGCGCTCCGCAACGCGACGGGAGTCGGGGCGCAGACGCCCACAACCAACGCGTGGGCGGCCACTTGTGGGACCCCAACGGCTCGCGTGGATCACACGGTGACGCCCCTCGCATTCGGCGAGACCCTGGTCGCGGGTGGCTATCACTATGTGCAGAGCTTCTATCCCATGGAGCCTCTGAACAGCGCGGAAATCTACGAAGAGCGAACCGGTCAGTTCATCCCGACGGTCGGTTCGCTGAACGTCCCTCGTTACGCGCACACGGCGACGCGGCTTACGAGCGGCAAAGTGCTCATCGTGGGCGGCGGGGATGCCCCGGCGTTCCCACCCAATGGGCTTCCGGTGGGGCAGACCAGCAGTGAGATCTATTCCCCGGTCACCCAAACCTTCTTGTTCGGACCGAGCCTGGTGACTCCGCGGCTGGCGGGTCATGCGGCCACCCTGCTCACCGACGGCCGCGTGCTCGTCACCGGCGGCAATTTCTGTCCTCTCGGCGACCCGAAGGGGTGCCATGTCACCGACACCGCTGAAATCTACGATCCGGCCAGCAATCGTTTCGTCGGCACTGGCAGCATGACGACGCCACGGCAGTTCCACACCGCGACGCTCCTCGCGGACGGTCGCGTTCTGATCGCCGGCGGATCCGGCTGGTCCGACAGCGCCACGACCGCTGAAATCTTCAATCCCGCGACCGGCAGGTTCACCGCTGTCGGCGCGACGATGACCACTGCGCGCTACAACCACGCCGCGGCACGCTTAGCTAGTGGCCGCGTCATTCTCGGCGGCGGCAACGTCTCGTCGGCGGAAGTCTTCAATCCCGCGACGGGCCAGTTCACCGCCGCTGGAAGCATGAGCTTCACGACGAATGAGCGGCCTGCGGCGGCACTGCTCCCCGATGGCAAGGTCGTCTTCGTCCACGACTTCGACGCCGACGTCTACGATCCAGCAGCGAACCGGTTCACGACGGGCGCTTATGCGTACGCGAATTCCGCCAGCTTCGATTTCCCGGAAGGCGGCGCTGGCGCGCTTCTGCACGACGGCTTGTTCCTGTGGACCGGTGGCCTGACCGGAGCCTATCCGCCGGCAGCCAGCCCGGACGCGTACCTGTATCGACCGCCGAACTAGTGCGGCAGCCGCAAGCCGATCTCCGCGACCTGCTCGCCCTCCATCTTCTTGACGACGAGCTCCATGTCGCCGAGGCGCAGACGATCGCCGACCACCGGACGCGGCAACACTTCGCCGAGGAACGCTGCGACCGTCTTGCCTGACGCGGCCTCGGGCAGCTCGACGCCGTAAGCCTCGCGCAAGGCGTCGGTCGGGGCGGCGGGATCGATCTGGAACTCGCCGAAGAAGCGCTGCTCGGCGGTGGTGTCGGGCTTGGTCGACTTGAACAGCTCGTCGAGCTCGGGGATCTCGTCCTTCTCGGCGAGCAGCGAGATGTAATCGCCGGCGCGCAGCGCGCCCCAATCCTTGTAGCGCAGCACATGGCCGTGGCGGGCGATGCAGATCACGCGCGACGTGTCGGCGAGCGCGAGGTTCTTCGGCTTCAATCCGACCAGCGAGCTGTTCGCCGCCAGTCGATAGCTCACCACCTCATAGCCGCGCTGGCCGGGCAGATCGAGATCGACGCGCTGCACGAGCGCGCTTTGTCGCGGCAGCTGCAGCTGCAGCAGTCGCGCCGCCGGCGCGACGGTCCAGCCCTGCACGACGAGCGAAACGATCACGATGAAGAACGCGATGTTGAACACGAGCCCGGCGTGACCGACACCGGCGAGCAGCGGAAAGGTTGCGAGCAGGATCGGCACCGAGCCGCGCAATCCGACCCAGGCGACGTAGATCTGCTCGCGCCACGGGATGCGGAACGGCAGGAGCGAGATCAACACCGACGCCGGCCGCGCGACGAGGATCAGCACCGCGGAGATCAACAGCGCCGGGAACGCGATCGCGACCAGCTTGCTCGGCGTCACCAGCAATCCGAGGATCACGAACATGCCGATCTGGCTCATCCACGCGATGCCGTCGTGGAAGCGGCGGATGCTCGCGTAGGCGCGGATGCGCGTGTTGCCGACGACGAGACCGGCGAGATATGCGGCGAGGAAGCCGCTGCCGTCGAGCAAGCCGGTGACGCCGAAGATCGACAAGCCGCTGAACAGCGTGAGCAGCGGATACAGCGAATCGGCGAGCTCGAGCCGATTGATCGCGACCGTGAGCAGTCGCCCGCCGCCCCATCCCATCAGCGCGCCGATGCCCATCTGCTGCGCGAACAAGGTCAGCGTGTCGCTCCACGCGTAGCGTTCCGGCGTGACCAGGTACTGCAACACCGCCAGCGTGAGGAACACCGCCATCGGATCGTTGCTGCCCGACTCGATCTCCAGCAGCGCGCTGACGCGGCGATTGAGCGACATCGCGCTGTTCTGGATCAGCGAGAACACGGCGGCGGCATCGGTCGACGCGACGATGGCGCCGATCAGCAGGCCGTCGGCGGGCTTCAATTCGAGCAGCCACGCGCTGAACGCGCCGACGATGCCGGCGGTGATCAGCGTGCCGAGCGTCGCGAGCGACATCGCCGGCCACAGGCCGACGCGGAAATCCTCGAGATGCGTGCGCATGCCGCCGTCGAACAACACGACCGCGAGCGCCGCGGTGCCGGCGAGATTGGCGAGCCGATAGTCGCTGAAGTGGATGCCGCCGATGCCGTCTTCGCCGGCGAGCATGCCGATCACGAGGAACACGAGCAGCAGCGGGACGCCCACGCGCGGCGTGACCACGCTGGCGAGAATGCTGGTCAGGAACAACACGCCTGCCAGCAGGATGAGCTGGTTCGAGAATTCCACGGTGCTTCGTCATTCCCGCGCAGGCGGGAATCCAGTTTGCAGGGTTTGCGGGAAAACTAGAACTAGGCTCCCGCCTTCGCGGGAGCGACGATCACTCGAACCAGACCTCGACGCGATTGCGTCCCATGCGCTTGGCCTTGTAGAGCGCGGTGTCGGCGTTGCGCAGGAGCTCGGCGAAGTCGCGCGTGTACGGGCGCATCGAAGCCACGCCGATCGACACGGTGAAGCCGAGGTCGCGCTGCGGCAGCAGGATGTGCTGCTCGGAGATCTTCTGGCGCAGGCGCTGCGCCATCTCGTAGGCGGGCTCCTTGTTCGCGCGCGGCAGGAGGATCGCGAACTCCTCGCCGCCGAGGCGGCCGACCGTGTCGATCTTGCGCACGAAGTCCGTGCAGGTGCGCGCCATCAGGATGATCGCCTGGTCGCCGACGTCGTGGCCGTAGGTGTCGTTGATGCTCTTGAAGTGGTCGATGTCGAGCAGCAGCACCGACAGCGGCTCGCTGAATCGGCGTGCGCGCTCGATCTCCTGCGTCGCGACCTCGAGGAAGTGGCCGCGATTGGCGCAGCCGGTCATCGGATCGCGCGTCGCCTGCTTGTAGAGCACCGCGTCGCGCGCCTTCTGCTCGGTGACGTCGTAGAAGACGTCGACGTAGCCGCTGATCTCGCCCGACTCTGCGCGCAGCGCATCGAGCGTGGAGAACACGAAGATCTCGCTGCCGTTGACGTGGCGGCGCGCCTGCTCGGCGCGGTGATGGCGATTGGTGTGCGCGAGCGCGATGGTCTTCTGCGGCAGGCCTTCGGCGATCGCGCGCTCGGTGAACAGCGTCGCGAACGGCTTGCCGATCACTTCGCTCGCGTCGTAGCCGGTGATGTTCTGGGCGCCGAGGTTCCAGCTGCGGATGATGCCGGCGCGGTCGAGCCAGTAGATGCCAAACCGGGAGACGAAGCGGACCATCTCCGCATAACGCTGCGGATCGGTGCGCAGCATCTCCACGCGTCGCGCTTCCTGCTCTGCGCCGGGTGGAGCCGGCGAATGACTGGCCAAAAGGCCTTCCCTGCCCAGGTACCTACGGCCGATTCTACGCCTGCCGCGGCGTGAAGCTAGTGACCTGGATCAATGATCTGCAACAAGCGGTCCAGCGCCCCGCGATTGGCTTCGACCGCCGCTCGACCCGCGCGTCCCATTCCCTGGGCGCGCTTCGGCGCAGCGAACAGCTCGAGCAGCGCGTCGGCGAGCGCGCGCGAATCCGCGATCTCGATGCCGGCTTTGCTCTGCAGCAGCAGCTCGCGCGCGGGCAGGAAGTTGAACATGTGCGGGCCGAAGAGCACCGGCACGCCGAGCGCGGCCGGCTCGAGCACGTTGTGTCCGCCGACACCGACCAGGCTGCCGCCCACGAACGCCACATCGGCAGCAGCGAAGTACATGAACATCTCGCCCATGCTGTCGCCGAGGAAGACCGAGGGCGCCGGCGCGGGAATGGTCGAGGCGCTTCGGCGCACGAAGCGCATGCCGGCTTTTTCGATCGCCTTCGCGGCCGCGTCGAACCGCTGCGGATGCCGCGGCACGAGGATCAGCATCGCGTCGGTCATTTTCTCCAGCACCTGCGCATGCGCCGCCAGCGCCCGCTCCTCCTCGCCTTCATGGGTGCTCGCGGCGATCCACACTGGACGCGAAGCGCCGAGCCGCTCCCGGAGCTCGCGACCGGCGCGCACCTTGTCTTCCGGCACCGTCATGTCGAACTTGATGTTGCCCATCACCGTCACGCGCGGCGCGCCGAGCGCGCGGAACCGATCCGCATCGGCGTCGCTTTGCGCGGCGACCATGGCGCAATCGCCGAGCACGCCCGCGATCGCGGTGCGGATGCGCGAATAACCGGCGAACGAGCGCGGCGACAGCCGCGCGTTCGCGATCACGAGCGGGATGCCGCGGCGTGCGATCGAGCGGAAGAGCGTCGGCCACAGCTCGGTCTCCATCACCACCGCCTGCCGGGGCCGCGCGCGATCGAGAAAGCGTGCGACCGCACCCGGCAGATCGTAGGGAACGTAGCTGTGCCGGACGCGGTTGCCGAGGGAAGCGACCACCCGCGCGGATCCGGTGGGCGTCATCGTGGTCACCCAGACCTGGCGCTCGCCGTGGCGCTTGAGCAGCGCTTCGATCAACGGCATTGCCGCGACGCTCTCGCCGACCGACACCGCGTGCACCCACACCGCCACACCATCCGGCGCGGCCTCGACGAAGCCGAACCGCTCGGGAATCCGCTCGCGATAGGCACGCAGCTCGCGACTGCGCCAGTAGAGGCGCAGCAGCACGAACGGCGAGAGCAGGTACAGCAGCACGGTGTAGGCGAGCCGCATGGGCGCGGAGCATACACGGCTATCATTCGCGCCAATGAAGGCGCCTCCGTTCAAAGCGTCGCTCCTGCATCCGAAGCATTGGCCGACCTGGCTCGGGGTCGGTCTGCTGCGCGTCCTCTGCCTGCTGCCGATCGGCGCGCAGATCGCGATCGGCGAGGCGCTCGGCGCACTCACGGGCAAGCTGCTCAAGCGGCGCCGCGACGTCGTGCGCATCAATCTCACGCTGTGCTTCCCGGAGATCTCCGAAGCCGAGCGCGAGAAGCTCGTCGACGCGCATTTCAGGGCGCTCGGGGTCGGCGTGTTCGAGGCGGGACTTGCGTGGTGGGCGAGCGACGCGGCGCTGAGCGCGCGCGGCGAAGCCGTCGGGCGCGAGCACCTCGACGCCGCGCTTGCTTCTGGTCACGGCGTCATCCTGCTCACCGGCCACTTCACGACGCTCGAGATCGGCGCGCGCTACGTCGCGCTCGGCAACGACTTCCACGTGATGTATCGCCCGTACAGCAATCCCGTCGCCGACTGGGTGCTGCACTACTTCCGCCAGCGCGGATCGCGACTGCCCGCGCTCGCGCGCGATGAGCTGCGGCCGCTGGTGCGCGCGCTGCGCGAAGGCCGCGCGATCTGGTACGCGCCGGATCAGACACTCGATCCCAAGCACAGCGTGTTCGTCCCGTTCTTCGGCGTGCAGACGCAGACCATCACCGGCACATCGCGGCTCGCATCGATGGGGCGCGCGAAGGTCGTGCCGTATTTCCCGAGCCGTGAGAACGGTCGCTGGCGCGTCACCTTCCTTCCCGCCCTCGAAAACTTTCCGACGGACGATGAGCGCGCCGACGCCGCGCGCATCAACGCGGTGATCGAGCGAGGCGTGCGCATGGCGCCGGCGCAGTACTTCTGGGTGCATCGGCGGTTCAAGTACCGGCCGCCGGGCGAGCCGAACATCTACTGATGAGAGTCGACGTCCTCAATCCGGACGGTCGCGACGCGCCGGTGGACTATCGCAACGGCGTCGGCGCTCCCGATGCGCGCACGCATCCGCCGGTGAACTACTGGGCCTATGCGGCCGCGACGGGCGGACAGTTCCATCAAAGCGTCGATGCGGTGCGCGATCCGTGCGACGCCGTCATCGTGCTGCTGCGCCGGCGCAACGGTCCGGCGATCCGCGCGATCGAGCGGCTCAAGCGCGCGGGCCGTCGCGTGTTCGTCTCCTGGAAAGAGACCGGGCTGCACCAGATCGATCAGCAGACGCGCTGGTGGTGGCAGCGCTCATCCTTCCATCGCGCGCTCTCGATCGCGGACGGCGCGGTCGCGGCGACGGAAGCTTCGATCGAGCGCTATCGGCGTGACGCGCCGAGCCAGTTCCCGGTGCATTTCATCCCCACACCGTATCCGGTCGACGTCGCTGGGTGGGATTTCTCGGTGTCGAGCGGGCAACGGCGCGGCATCCTCGTCGGCACGCGCGAGTTCGACGTGCCGAGCCGCCGCCACGAAGCGGCGCTCGCGCTCGCGGCGGAGATCGCGAGCCGGACGAAGGTCCCGGTGACCGTCATGTGCGGCGCGCCTCGTGATCGCGATCGTGTCCGCAAACTCCTGGCCGGCGTCGAGCTCACGCTCGTCGAGCAGCGGCTGCCTTACCCAGACTATCTGAAGATGGTCGCGCGCCATCGCCTGGTGCTGCAGCTCGATCGCAGCCACGTGCCGGGTCAGGTCGCGGGCGATGCGTTGCTCTGCCGCACGCTCTGCATCGGCGGCAACGGCACGTCCGAGCAGATCGCCTTTCCGGAATATGCGGCGATGAACGATCACGCGCACGAGATCGAAGACGCCGCGCGTGTGCTGCTCGACGACGCGGACGCCTATCGCGCCGCGATCGAGCGCTCTCAGCGCTTGGCGATGGACGGGCTCTCGTTCACGTGGGCGCGCCGATCACTACGGTCGCTGTCGACAGCCACGGCTTGAGCGCTTGCTCCACGGCAGTCACGCTGACCGTGTTGGATCGGTCGCGACGGATCTGCGGATCGTTGGTGCTCACGAGATGCACCTGATGGGCGCCGACGGTCCCGGTGAGCGCAGGGATGGTCGGGCCGTAGAGCGTCACGGACGGGGTGCCCAGCGCGCCGGCGAGATGCGCGAGGCCGGTGTCGACGCCGACGACGAACCGCGCGTGCGCGAGCACGCCGGCAATCTCGCCGAGCCGCATGCGCGGCAGCACGCGACCTTCGAACGGGACGGCGATCCGTTCCGCCGCTTGGCGCTCCTCGTCGTTGCCCCAGGGCAGCAGACAGGCGATTCCTTGCGATCGCAGCCAAGCGCCGAGTTCCTGCCAGCAGTCCTCACGCCAGCGCTTGGTCGCCCAGGTCGTCGCGTGCAACAGCACGGCGTAGCGCGGTGGCATATCGCTCACCGGAAATCCTTCGCGACGCAGCCCGAAATCCGGCGGGCGATCGGGAACGGCATACCCGAGCGCGGCGGCGAACAGGCGTCGCATGCGATCGACTGCGTGCGCCTGATCGTGCGAAGGCAACCCGATGCGCCGGTCGTAGAACATTGCGGCAAACGGCTCGCGCGCGCTGGCGAAGCCGGGGCCGATCCGCGTGCCGCGCGCGCGGGTTGCGAGCCACGCGCTCTTGAGCAGCCCCTGCGCATCGAGCACGACGTCGTAGCGGGTGCGCCGCAGCTCGCCGACGAAATTCCGCCATTCGCCGCTGCGCAGCGCCGCGAGCGGGTGCTTGCGCCAGCGGCGCAGCTCGCAGGTGACGACCCGCCCGACCGCCGGATGCCACGCCGGGATTTCGGAGAACGCCTTCTCCACCACCCAGTCGCAAGTGACGTCGGGCAATGCCGATTTGGCGTCGGTGAGCGCCGGCAGCGCGTGGATGACGTCACCCAGCGACGAGGTCTTGACCACCAGGACGCGCACGGCCACTGAGCGATTTTTCCAACTGCGCGGAACGAGGAGTTCCACTATATTAGCCGTCCCGCAACGGATTCTTCTCCCGAGGTTTTTGGCGTGAAAAGACACGGACGCCTGGCTGCCTGCGCGGCGGCAATCCTCTCGATTTGCTCCCTCGCCGCACAGGCCTCGCCGGCGACGGACGAAGCGCAGTCGCTGGTGAACAAGGGCGACCTGCAGGGCGCGCTGAAGCGCCTCGATCAGCAGCTCTCCAGCGCGCCGCACGACGCCGAAGCGCGCTTTGCGCGCGGACTCGTGCTGATGAAGCTCAATCGCAACGACGAAGCGCTCAAGGTGTTCTCGGAGCTGACGCGCGACTATCCGCAGCTGCCGGAGCCGTACAACAACCTCGCGGTGCTCTACGCGAACATGGGGCAGTACGAGAAGGCGCGCGAAGCACTCGAGGCGGCGCTCGCGACCCATCCGAGCTACGCCACAGCGCACGAGAATCTCGGCGACGTCTACGCCGCCATGGCCGGCGCTGCGTATTCACGGGCGCTCGCGCTCAACCAGGGCAATACCGCGGCGCGCTACAAGCTGTCGGTGATCAGCCAGCTCGGTCAGGTGCCGGCGCCGACCGCGCCAGCAGCGCCGACGACGCCGCCGCCCGCAGCCGCACCGCAGACGCTCGCCGTGCAGCCCCCTGCGTCGGCCGGCGACACGGCGATCGAAGGCCCGGTCACCGCCGCGCTCAACGAATGGGCGGCCGGCTGGTCGGCGCTCGACGTGAATCGCTATCTCGGCGCCTACGCGCAGGACTTCTCTCCGGAAGACGGCAGCTCGCGCGCCGAATGGGAGAAGCAGCGCCGCGAGCGCATCAAGAAGGCGACGCACATCAAGGTGACCGCCAGCAATCCCGAAGTCACGTCGCTCGGCGCCGATCGCGCCCGCGCCTCGTTCGTGCAGAACTACGAGTCCGACACCTATTCGGATCACGTGAACAAAATCCTCGAATTCCGCAACGTGGATGGCCGCTGGCTGATCACCCGCGAGTACGTCCGGTAGGTTGACTGTCATGCGTCTTGGCCGCCTTCTGGCCTGTAGCTGTGCACTGTTGAGCGTCGCCGCAACCGCGGCGCCACAACCCGACAAGGCGCTCGCGCCGGCGCCTTCGACGGAAGCGCGCTTGCTCGAAGCCTGGGAGACCTGGCATTCCGGCGACCCGGCCGGCGCCGAGAAGGCGTTGCGATCGCTCCTCGCGCAGCGTCCCAATTACAAGCTCGGCTGGCTGATCTACGGCGATCTGCTCTCGGCGATGTCCGGCGGCAAGACGCGACTGCCACTGCCGAGCACCGACGCGCGCGTGCACGACCTGCAGGGCGAGATGGAGCGCCGCCTGATCAAGCGCGATCTCACCAGCGACGCCGTGCCGGGCAACCTGATCTACCTGTCCGGCGACTCGCCGCGCGCGATCGTCGTCGACCTGTCGCAAGGCCGCATGTTCCTGATGGAGCGCGGCGACGACGGCTGGCATCGCGTGCGCGACAACTATGCAGGCATCGGCGCGCTCGGCATGAACAAGCGCGACGAGCACGACTTCCGCACGCCGGTCGGCGTCTATCACATCAACGGCTACATCCCGGGCGCGTCGCTGCCGGACATGTACGGCGCGGGCGCGCTGCCGCTCGACTATCCCAACGACTGGGATCACGCCGACAACCGCTACGGCCACGGCATCTGGATCCACGGTGTTCCACGTGACACCTACGTGCGCGCGCCGCAGTCGAGCCAGGGTTGCGTGACGATCGCCAATGAAGACTTCGAATGGCTGCATCGCACGGTCGGCGCCGGCACGCCGGTGGTCCTTGCGGACAACGTGCAGTGGCTGTTCGCGGAGGAAGCCGAAGCGCTCAAGCAGGAATGGCTCGATCGGCTCGAGCAGTGGCGGCTCGCGCTGCTGTCAGGCGACTCCGCTCGTGTGCGCGGGTTCTACAAGAAGGCGCCGAAGGCCGCGGCGTATCACGAGCTCGAGGTCGAGCACATCAACGTCTTCGAATATCCGGGCGAGAAGGATCTCGTGCTCGCGCAGTTCCGCATGGCCCGCAATCAGGGCGGAGCGACGCAGGTCGAGCAGTTCTGGCGGCGGGACGCGTCCGGCGCGTGGAAGGTCGTCTTCGAGAAGAGCGGCGGCGGGGTCTCGCCGGCGATCGAGCGTCCGGCGAAGAAGAAGGCGTCGAAGCGCAACGTCGCGGCGCGATAAAGCGCCGCCGGCGACCTATTTCAGCTTGCGCTCCTTGCGCACCTTCTCGACGAGGAAGTCCAGCACGTCGAGCACCTTCTCCTCGCTGCCCGCCATGCCGGCGCCGGTCATGTAGCGGCCGTCGACGACGATCGTCGGCACACTGCTGATGCCGTAGGCGCGCAGCAGCGTCTCGGAGCGGCGCATGCGCGAGTCGACCATGAAGCTCGACGACGCGTTGTCGAAATCCTGTGGCTTCACGCCCGCAACCTGCCCGAACAGCTCGCGGAGCTGATCGAGCGTGTTCATCATCTTGTGGTCCTGGTGGATCGCATTGAACAGCGGCTTGTGGACCTTGTCGCCGACCCCGAGCGCCTCGGCGATGAAGAAGGCGCGCGCATGCACTTCACCGTCGGCGCGACCCAGCGTCGACGGCAGCCGATCGAAGATCACATCGCCCGGAGCCTTCGCGCGCCAGCCCTCGATGGTCGGATCGAAGTGGTAGCAATGCGGGCAGCCGTACCAGAACACCTCGGTGACTTCCACCTTCTTCGGATCGATCGGATCCTGCGGCTGCAGCACGCGCTTGTACTGCACGCCCTCTTTGGGCGTGTCGTCGGCAGCCGTGCAGGCAAGGGGGAGTGCGGCGAGCAGCGCGAGCGCTGCGCGGGCGATCAGACGCATGGAGCGAATCCTTGAGTGGCGGGCCTTACTGCAGGCCGTTGAGATAAGACGCGAGCGCGGTGATCTCGGCGTCGGTGAGCTTGCTGGCGACCGCGGTCATCATCTGGCCGTTGGTGCCGATGTTGCGCTCGCCGGCGCGGAAGCTCTTGAGCTGGATCGTCGTGTACGCCGCGTGCTGGCCGCCGATGCGCGCGTAACCGGCGGCGGGATTGCCGGCGCCCTTGGGCCCATGACAGCCGGCGCACGCCGGCAGGTCGCGCTTGGCGTCACCGGCGCGGAAGATCTTCTCGGCGACCTTGACGCTGTCGGGGCTCGCGACGCCCGGCTGCTGCTTCTGCTGCGAGAAGAAGGCGGCGACGTCGCGCATCTCCTGCTCGGACAGCAGCGTCGCCTGTCCCATCATGATCGGCTGCTTGCGCTGCGCGCTCTTGAAGGCGACCAGCTGCTCGTAGATGTACTTCGAGCTCTGACCGGCGAGCTTCGGCCACTCGGGATTGCTGCTGTTGCCGCCCGGGCCGTGGCATGCGGCGCAGGTCGCCGCCTTGGCCGCGCCGGCTTCGGCGTTGCCGTTGACGAACGGATCGGCGGCGTTCTCCGCAGCGACTGCGGATCCGGCGCAAACCAGCAGGCCAAGCAGCAACAGGCGCTTCATTCGACGCTCCCAAAATTGTTCCGAAGGACGCGGGCGAAAACCCACGTGTTAATTTGCGCGCAAATGTTACACCAGGCGGCTGACCGGCAAATGAATAACCCCCTCGCGACGGCGCGGTTCACCATCTCCTGTGCGCGTCTCGAGCAGCTGCCTTCGGCCGCGACGCCGGAAGTCGCCTTCGCGGGCCGCTCGAACGCCGGCAAGTCGTCCGCGCTCAACGCGCTGACCGGCCAGTCGCAGCTCGCGCGCGTCAGCAAGACGCCCGGCCGCACGCAGCTGATCAATTGCTTCGACGTCGGCGAGCGGGGTCGCCTGGTCGATCTGCCGGGCTATGGCTACGCGAAAGTGCCGGAGCCGATCCGCCGATCCTGGGGCGATCTGGTCGGCGGCTACCTCGACGTGCGCGAAAACCTGCGCGGGCTGATCGTGCTGATGGACATCCGCCATCCGCTGACCGACCTCGATCGGCAGCTGCTCGACTGGGCGCGGCATCGCGATCGCGCCTGTCACGTTCTGCTGACCAAGGCCGACAAGCTCGGCTTCGGTGCGGCGAAATCGACGCTGCAGAAGGTGAACAACGAGATCGGGAAGTTGCAGATGCAGATCAGCGCGCAGCTGTTCTCCTCGACCAGCAAGCTCGGCGTCGAGGAAGCGCGTGAAAAGGTGATGAGCTGGCTGTCTGCCTAGGGCACTTGTTTATCCGCGCTTTTTCTTGCTGCGGATAAAAAAGTGCCCGGTGAATCGGGGGGTGAGTCACCGGGCAACTAGTTCCGGCTTGGGGGTGCCGGATCCGCCCAGGGAGTGCAGGCGGAAGAGCGTCAGGGGTGACACTCGAAGGATCAGACCGGACCCCCCAAAAAAAGTTCCGAAGTTCAAATCTTCTTCAGGTTTTTGCGCTGCTCGCGTGCCCGCTGGCGTTATGTGCCTGATCCCACTGTGTACCCAGCCCGAAATCGGCCACCAAGGGCACCTTTAGCCGGAACACCCGGACCATCCTGCCAGCGATTTCAGGCGCCAGCGCCGGCAGCGTCGCTGCGGGTCCCTCGAACACCAATTCGTCATGAACCTGCATGATCATGCGGATATCTTTCGCCTTCTTCTGCAAAAATCCGGCAACGTCGATCATCGCTAGCTTGATGAGATCGGCGGCGGTTCCCTGCAGAGGCGCGTTAATCGCTGTGCGCTCAGCATATTGGCGCAGCGCGGCATTTCGCGAGTTGATGTTCGGCAGATAAAGCCTTCGGCCGAGCAAGGTTTCGACATATCCGCGCGATTTGGCCTGCTCGCGCGTGGTGTCCATGAAACGCTTGACTCCCGGCAGACGGGCGAAGAAGCGCTCGATGTATTCGCCCGCCTCGCCGCGAGCGATCCCGAGCTGCTTGGCCAGACCGAAGGACGACATCCCGTAGATCAGCCCGAAGTTGATCGCCTTGGCGGCCCGGCGCTGGTCGGCCGTGACCTTGTCGATCTCGAGGCCGAAGACTTCCGCCGCGGTCGCCTGATGAATGTCGCGACCGCTCTCGAAGGCTTCGATCAGCCGCGGGTCCTCGGAGAAGTGCGCCATCAGGCGCAGCTCGATCTGCGAGTAGTCGATCGCGCAAAGCCGATTGCCCTGCTCCGCGACGAACGCGCGGCGGATCATCCGGCCTTCCTCGTTGCGGATCGGGATGTTCTGCAGGTTCGGATCCGATGACGACAAGCGTCCCGTCGCCGCGACCGCCTGGCCGTACGACGTGTGGATGCGGCCGGTCTTCGGATTGATCGCGAGCGGCAGCTGCTCGGTGTAAGTCGAGCGAAGCTTCTGCACCGTGCGCCAATCGAGCACCAGCCGCGGCAACGGATGCTGCGCGGCGAGCTGCTCGAGCACGTCTTCCGCCGTCGACGGCTCGCCCTTCGGCGTTTTCGCGAGCACCGGCAGCTGCAGCTTCTCGTAGAGGATCTGGCAGAGCTGCTTGGGCGACCCGAGGCTGAACTCCTGCCCCGCTTCCTTGTACGCGCTCTGCTCCTTCTCGTGCATGCGCTGCGCGAAGTCGGAGCTGATCTGCCCCAGCATCTTCGCGTCGACCTTCACGCCCGCCTGCTCCATCGCCGCGAGCACGGGCACCAGCGGCATCTCGATCTCTTCGTAGATCTTCTTGAGTCCCGGCACTTCGCAGACGCGCGGGTACAGCACTTCGTGCAGGCGCAGCGTGACGTCGGCGTCCTCGGCGGCGTACTTCGCGGCCTCTTCGACCGGCACCTGATTGAACGTGATCTGCGATTTGCCCTTGCCGGCGACGTCGGAGAACTTGATCGTCTTGTGATGGAGGTATTTCTCGGCGAGCGTGTCCATGTCGTGCCGATTGCCGGCAGCGTCGAGCACGTAGCTCTGCAGCATCGTGTCGTGCGCGATGCCTTTGACTTCGATGCCGTAGCGCGCGAGCACGTTGACGTCGTACTTCACGTGCTGGCCGAGCTTCGGGACCTTCGCGTCCTCGAGGATCGGCCTGATCTTCCTGAACACGAGCTCGGGCTCCAGCTGCTTCGGCACGCCGAGATAGTCGTGCGTCAGCGGGAGGTACCAGCCGTGTCCGGGCTCGGTCGCGAAGGAAACGCCGACGATGCCTGCGCCCGTCGAGTCGAGCCGGTCCGTCTCCGTGTCGAAGCAGATCAGCTTCGCGCTCGCGAGCTGCTTCAGCATCGCGTCGAGCGCTTTTTCTTCGGTGACCAGCTCGTACTTCGCGGCGGGCAGCGTGGGCTTCACGTCCGTCACCGGCGGCGCGCTCGCCGAGGTCGCCGGCGCAGCACTCGACTCTCCGGCCTTCAATTCCTCCGCCCATCTCCCGAACCCCATGCGCTCGACCAGCGCGAGCAGCTTCGGGCGATCCACCGGCTTCGCGTGGAGGTCCTCGAGCTTCAGCGGCAGCTCGACGTCGCACTTGATCCTGGTCAGCTCGCGCGACAGCGGCAGGTGCGGCAGATGCGCGCGCAGGTTCTCGCCGAGCTTGCCCTTCACTTCGCCCGCACGCGCGATGACGCCGTCGAGCGAGCCGTATTCCTTGATCAGCTTCGCCGCGGTCTTCTCGCCCACCCCCGGCACGCCGGGAATGTTGTCGGTCGAGTCGCCCATCAGCGCGAGGTAATCGACGATCTTGTCCGGCGGCACGCCGAACTTCTCCTCCACGCCGGCCGGATCGAGCTTGCGGTTCTTCATCGTGTCGAGCAGCGACACGCGCGCGTTCACCAGCTGCGCCATATCCTTGTCGCCGGTGACGATGAGCACTTCCTCGTCCTGTTTCTGCGCCTGCGTCGTGAGCGTGCCGATGACGTCGTCGGCCTCGACGTTGGGCACCCGCAGCAGCGGCAAGCCCATCGCCTCGATCATCTCGAGGATGATCGGGATCTGCGACGACAGGTCCTCCGGCGTCTCCATCCGGTTCTTCTTGTATTCCGGATAGAGCTCGGTTCGGAAGCTGTAGTCGCTCACATCGAAGACGACTGCGATGCGTTTCGGCGCGTAGTCCTTGATCAGCTTGCGCAGCATGTTGCCCATGCCATAGACCGCGCCGGTGGGCTGACCTTGCGGATTGGCGAGCGGCGGCAGCGCGTAGAACGCGCGGAACAGCCAGTTCGAGCCGTCGATGAGGACGAGGCGATCGGCGCTGGTCGGAATGAGGCTCTGCTGCGGATCCGTCACGGCGGCTTCGGCGTCCTGCCTCTCGCCGCACTTCCGCCATCCGTGGCCGTCGGCAGCAGCGATTCTCCACGCACGAGATCGTCGAACGTTTCGCGCGCACGCACGAGATGCGCCTTGTCGCGATCGACCATGACCTCCGCGGCGCGGCCGCGCGAGTTGTAGTTCGACGACATCGTGAATCCGTACGCTCCCGCGGTGCGGATCGCCAGCAGATCGCCGGGCGCGATGGCGAGCTCGCGATCGCGTCCGAGCCAATCGCCGCTTTCGCAGACGGGCCCGACGACGTCGTAGACGCGAACGGGCCGCTCCGGCGTCCTGCCTCTCGCGGCACTTCCGCCATCCATGGCGGTCGGAATGATGTCCATCCAGGCCTGATAGAGCGTCGGACGCAGCAGATCGTTCATCGCGGCATCGACGATGGCGAAGTTCTTCGACTCGCCGTTCTTCAGCAGCTCGACGCGCGTGACCAGGATGCCGGCATTGCCCGCGATGGCGCGGCCCGGCTCGGTGTAGAGCTTGAGCGGCCGGCCGGCGAGGCACGGCAGGAACGCGCGCGCCCAATCCGCCGGCTCGGTCGGCTTCTCGTCCTTGTAGCGCACGCCCAGCCCGCCGCCGATGTCGATGTGCTCGAGCGCGATGCCGCTCTCCGCAAGACGATCGACCAGCGCGAGCACGCGATCCAGCGCCGCGAGATACGGCGAGATGTCGAGCAGCTGCGAGCCGATGTGGCAGGCGATGCCGACCGGGCGAACCCCTTGCAGCTTCGCGGCCTTGCGATACAGACGCTCTGCCGTCGCCACGTCGACGCCGAACTTGTTCGACTTGAGACCCGTCGAGATGTACGGATGCGTCTTCGCGTCGACGTCGGGATTCACGCGCAGAGCGATCGCGGCGCGCTTGCCCATGGCGAGCGCGACCTGATCGAGCATGCGCAGCTCGGCTTCCGACTCGACGTTGAAGCAGGCGATGCCGGCTTCGAGCGCGAGCTTGAGCTCGCTTTGCGTCTTGCCGACGCCGGAGAACACGATCTTGTCCGCCGATCCACCCGCGCGCAGCACGCGCAGGAGCTCGCCGCCGGAGACGATGTCGAATCCCGCGCCGAGCTGCGCCAGGACCTGCAGCACCGCGAGATTGGAATTCGCCTTCACCGCATAGCAGACCTGATGCGGATGGCTTGCGAGCGCCGTGTCGAAAGCGCGGAAGTGCCGCTCCAGCGTCGCCCGCGAATAGACGTAGCACGGCGTGCCGAACTGCGCGGCGATGCGCGCGACCGGAACGTCCTCGGCGTGAAGCTCGCCGCTACGGAATTCGAAGTGGTCCATCAGTTGGGTTGCGGCGGCGCCGGCTGCGTGATCGGCGGCTGCGGCGGCGTCTGGTCCTTCTTCCTGGTCTGGTCCACCGGCGGTGGCTGCGACGGCGGCGGCGTCATTCCGGGCAGGTAGAGGTCGCCGCTCTGCCCGCAAGCGGCCAGCAGCGTGACGACGAGCAAGGCGGGAACGAAGCGCATGGGCGCATATCTTAAACTTCGCGGCACCATGAAGAAGACCGAAACCGATCAAGCCGTCGTCATCGAGCCCTCGAACCGCGCCACCGCGGCGGTGATCTGGCTGCACGGCCTCGGCGCCGACGGCCACGACTTCGGGCCGATCGTCCCCGAGCTGGGCCTGCCCGAGCGCCATGGCGTGCGCTTCGTGTTCCCGCACGCGCCGGTGCGCCCGATCACCATCAACAACGGCTTCGCGATGCGCGCGTGGTACGACATCGTCTCGCTCGGCGACCTCAAGAAGCAGGACGAGACCGGCATCCGCGACTCCGAGCGCATCGTCCACGGCTTCATCGAGGACGAGCGCGCGCGCGGCATCGAGCCGTCGAAGATCGTGCTCGCCGGCTTCTCGCAAGGCGGTGCGATCACGCTGCATACCGGCCTGCGCTATCCCGAGAAGCTCGCCGGACTGATGGCGCTCTCGACCTACCTGCCGCTCGGCGACAAGGTCGAGAAAGAGGCGCGGCCCGAGCGCAAGGACACGCCGATCCTCATGTGCCACGGCGAATACGATCAGATGCTGCCGATGCTGATGGGCGAGTACACGCGCGACGCGCTGCGCGAGCTCGGCTACGACGTCGACTGGCACCAATACCCGATGGCGCACCAGGTGTGCGAGGAAGAGGTCGCCGTGATCGGCGAGTGGCTCCGGGAGCGCCTCGCGCTCTGAAGTTATTTGCCGCGCTCGAACGTGTAGACCAGATCGGCACCGCTCGCGACGCCGGTCTCGCTCTGCAGCTTGAACCCGTGTCCGAGGTCGTAGAGCAGCCGGAACGTCTGTCCGGGCTGGAACAGCGACACGCCGTAGCTCACGAATAGTTTCGGCGTGAGGTATTTGCCGAGCGTGAGCTGCGCCGCCTGCGTCTGGTCCTGATACGCGCCGCGGTTGAGCGACGCCTGCGATCCCTGAATGGTGCCCGCATCGG
Organism: Nevskiaceae bacterium; assembly: GCA_035650495.1. Lineage (GTDB taxonomy): Bacteria > Pseudomonadota > Gammaproteobacteria > Nevskiales > Nevskiaceae > DASRHK01. The sequence goes on from DASRHK010000130.1 coordinate 24,894, forward strand.
CTGCGACCGCGTTGTCGCGCACGACCGAGCCGATCGTCAGCGTGTCGAGCCCGATGCCCTTGCCGATGCGCTGCGCGAAATAGTCGCCGCCGGAAAGTCCGAGCGAGAGCGCAGCCTGCGTCAGCGCGCTTCGATCCGATGCTGAGCTCGCATCGAGCGGACGCCCCAGCACCAGCCACGACAGCTGCTCCTCGCGCGGCATCGCCGGATCGGATTGCAGCGACAGCTGCGGCTTGTTGAGCGTGCCGCGCACGCGCACGCCGACGGTGACGTCGCTCTGCGGGTGGCGCGTTGCGTAGAGGTCGACCGCGGGCTTGGTGACGGGCCCGTCGAAGATCAGCCGGCCGGTCTCGATGTTGAGGTTCTGTCCGTAGGCCTTGTAGGAGCCGTTGTTCAGCACGAGCACGCCTTGCGCGGACGCGTCGTGCTCCGGCTGCTCGTAGATCGTGACGCCGCCGCCGAGATCGGTGGTCAGGCCGAAGCCGGTGAACTTCACGTTGTCACCGAGTGCCAGCTCCACCGTGCTGTAGACCTTGATCACCGATGCGGGCTTCTTCGGCTCCGCGCCGACGATGACCTGATCGCTGCTGACCGCCACGCCCTGATCGCCGATGCCCTTGCGCGGCGTGATCTCCGCGCGCGGCACTGCGAGCTTGCCGTCGAGATGGATGCCGGTGTCGTCGCTCACGAGATGAAGATCGGGCGTGACCCAGATGCGCGCGTCGGGTGTGGCGACCGCCTGGAAGTTCTCGCCGGCGAGCTTCAGGTCCGCACGCGGCGGCGCGCGCGCGGGATCGACGTTGCCGCCGACGCTCAATGCGCCGTCGCCGGATTTCATCGCGCCGTCGATCGCGAGCGGACCTTCGCCGTTGCCGGTGAGATGCAGCTGCACGTCTTGCAGCTGGATGCCGGGCGTGACGAGGCGCGCGTGACCGTCGGTGAGCGCAACGTCGCCGCGCAGCCGCGGCAAGCCCGGCGTGCCGGCGAGATCGAGCTCTCCGTGCACGCGCCCGCCGACCTGACGCAGCTGCGACGACAGCGTGGAGACGAAGCCGAGATCGGGCACGTCGACGCGGATCGTTCCCGAGAGCGCGCGCTCCGAGAAATTCGCGCCCGGCGCCGCCGCGACGTCGGCGTTGAGCGAGCCTTGCGCGAGCTTGAGATCGGCCAGCGCGTGCAGCCGGCCGTTCTGCTGATCGGCCTTGATCGTCGACGGCAGCATCTCGAACGCCGGCATGTTCGGTCGCGCGACCCGCACCCCGGTCAGCTTCACGCCGGCCTCGATCGCGGCGACGTCACCACCGGCGATCTCGACGTAACCGTCGCCATCGGCCTGTCCGCTGATCTCCGTGTCGCTCGGCGCGAGCGGCTTGAAGGTCGCGAGCTGCACCTGATGCAGGTCCCAGTAGAGCCGCAGGCCTTGCCCGGTCACGTTCTGCTCCAGCCGCGTGCAGACGCGACCGGTCTTTCCGGACAGGCACGCGGGCTCGATGCTCTGGCGCTTGCGGCCGATCAGGATCGGCGTGGATTTCTCGAGCGCCCAGTCGGGCAAGCGCTCTGGCGCGATGCGCATCGCGGTGAGATAGCCGCCCCATTCCAGCTTCCTGCGATCGAAGCCGCCTTCCGCCGCGACGTCGAGATCGCCGCGCTCGGTCTCCGCGTCGAGCGCGAGGTAGTGGTAGGTCTCGAGGCCCTTCGCCGTGAATCGAGCGCGATGGATCTGCACGCCCGCGACTGCGTCGACCACGTCGATCTGCGCGTGCGACGCAACCTTCGGATCGACGTCGGCGTCGACGTCGAGCTTGGCGACGCGATTGCCGCGGAAGCGCAAGTTGCGGCCGCTGCCGCGCGCCACCAGATGCGGCTGCTCGAGCGGCCCTTGCAGCTTGAGGTCGACGTCGACCTGCCCGCCGAGATCGGGATGCAGCGTGAGCAGATCGGGACTCTGCAGCTTGGCGACGAGATCGAACGGCGGCGTGACCTGTCCGCTCGCCGTGAGCCGCGTCTGGCCCGAATGCAGCGATGCTTCGTCGAGGCGCAGCACGCGGGCCTTCCAGCTGCCGCGCGCATTCGCCGTGAGCGGATAGCCGCGCAATTGCGAATGATCGACGTCGAGCGTGAAGCGCACGTCGGGCACGCCGCCCGCAACTTCAGTACGCACCGTCGCAGCGCCGTTCAGCTTGCCGGACCATTGCGGAAGGAATGCGCCGGGATCGATGTCGGCGAGCTTCGCATCGGCATTCGCCGCCAGCGCCGGCGACCACGCGACCTCGCCACTCCCCGAAAGACTGCCGCTGCCGGTGCGAACGACGAGCTCGTCGAGGCGCGCGCTCTTGCCGTCCGTGTTGCCGCGCGTCGTCAGCGCGACGCTCTGGCCGCGCAGCTTCGAATGATCGATCGCGACCTCGAACGCGATGTGGGGCGTGCCGTCCTCGCGCACCGTCGTGTGCGTCGAGAGCTTGCCGTTGATCTCGCCGGGCCAATCCGGGACGAATGCCGCAGGATCGAGATTGGCGATGTCGCCTTGCAGATCGGCGCGCAGCGCGGGCTGCCAGGCCAGCACGCCTTGCAGCGCCGCCGAGCCCTTCTGCGCATCCAGACGCAGCGCGTCGAATTTCATCGACTGCAGGTTGCCGCCGCCGCGCGCCGCGATCTTCGCCGGCATCTGCTGCACGGCCGCGCCGATCGTGAGCTCGAATCGGTAATCGGTGAGCGGTCCTTTGAGGGTCGCATCGCCGGCCACGTCGGCGATCGTCGCGGGTCCTTCGACGACGACGAGCGGCCAGTGCGCGCCCTTCCACTTCAGCTCGAGATCGTTCGGAGCGGCGCCGAGGCTGAACGTGCCGCTCGCGTCGAGCTCGCCCGGACCTTTGAGCGAGAGCTTCTCGATCTCCAGCCGATCCGACTTCATCTGCGCTTTCGCCGAGATCTCCAGCGGTCCCGTCTGCTTCAAGCCGCCAGCGAGCTTGTCGATCTCGAGCTCGTCGCCGATCCAGCGGCCGGCGAGCGCGACGCGATCGAGATGGAACGGCACGGCGTCGCCTTGCTGCAGCGTCGCGTCGGCGATCACCACCGAATCGGCGATGACGTCGATCGGCAGATGCGTCGGGAACAGGATCGGCTGCGTGCGCGGTGGTGCCTGCGACACCGGCAACACGAGCGCGACGCCGTCGAGCTCGAGCGATTCCACGTGCAGACGAGGCAGCCAGAGATCATCGCGTGCGATGCGCAGGTGGATCGCCTTGATCTGCAATCGCAGCCCAGCGCTGGTGACGAACTCGACGTCGCGCCACTCGCTCGTGCCGGTGATCACGCCTTGCACGGAGCCGATCTTGAGTGCGTCGTGGGTCAGGCGTGAGACGAGCGTCATCGTCCCGCGCAAGCCGCGTTCGCTGGTGAGCGCCGCCGCGAGAACACCCAGGATGATCAGGAACAGCACGACGATCGCGCCTGCGATCCATCCGCTGATGCGACCGGCGCGCTTCCAGCTCATATCCCGATGTGCACACCCAGGTGCAACCGCAGCACCTGCGCGTCGTGATCGAGCGGATGCGCGAGGTCGATCGCGATGGCGCCGAACGGCGCGCGATAGCGAAGCCCGATGCCGACGCCGTAGTGCAGCAGCACGTTCGGCACGTCGTCGGCGCCGCCTATGTCGCCGAACACCGCGAGCCCGTAGTTCTTGTAGACGTCGAAGTCGAGCTCGGCGCTGGCGGTCGTGAGGTACTTGCCGCCGATGACGTGGCCCTTGTCGTCGCGCGGACCGAGCGAGTGATACGCGTAGCCACGCACGCTCTCGTCGCCGCCGGCGAAGAAGCGCTGCGAAGGCGGCAAGGTCGCGAACGAGTGCACGAATGCGGCGCCCTCTTCACCGCGCAGCAGCAAGTACACGCCTTTGGTCAGCCGGTTCACCGTGCGCACGCGCAGGAGCAGCTCGATGAAGCTGGTGTCGGACAGCACCTCGGTCGACGCCGCGTGGATGTCGCCGAAGACATACCAGCCGCGGCTCGGCCGGATCGGATCGTTCGCCTCGGTGCGCGAGAGCTGGATGCCGGGCGTCAGCAGGATGCTGGTCGCCGGCGGCTCGTCCTGCAGCGTGTAGTCGTCGTGCGTATAGGTCAGGTAGTAGCGGCGCTGCCACGCGTTGATCTGGCGGTTGTAGGACACGCCGAACGAGTAGAGCTTCTCGTCGACGCCCTGGAAGTCCTGCTTCAGCCCCTGCACCGGGAAGCTGATGCTGTCGCCAGGATGATTGCCGTACGGGATCTTGTATTCCGCGATGCCGGTCGAGATGTGCTGCGACGGGCGCAGGTCGATGCGCAGCTTGTGGCCGAGCGAATTGAGGCGCCGGAACTCGACGCCCGCCAGCGCACGCGGACCGGTGTCGGTGCCGTAACCGGCGCCGAAGCGGAACAGGTACGGCTTCTTGTAGGGCAGATGGATGATCACCGGGATGTGCCGATCGGGGCCCGCCTTGTCCTTCTGCGCTTCGACCTCGACCGACTTGAAGTAATCCAGATCGGTGAAGTTGAACTGCGTCGTGAGCAGCCGATCCGACGAGAACGGTGCGCCGGGCTGCGCGGTCTGGTAGCGGCGCAGGAACGCGTCGTCGAGCCGCCCGTCCTGATCGAGCGTGATCTCGCCGAAGTAATAGCGCGGACCGGTCTGCAGCGTGATCAGGATGTCCGCGCGATTCGCCGCGGGATCGACGCGCAGCTCGTGGCGCGTGAAGCTCGCGTCGAGATAACCCTCACCGTAGGCGCTGTCCTGCAGCCGCGCCTTGAGATTCTCGTAGTCCTGATGCTTGAGTCGCTCGCCGACGTGCACGCGCGGATGCCGCGCCGCGCGATCGATGTCGGGATCACCCTTGCCCTCGCCTTCGACGACGACGTCGATCGTCGCGAGGTCGGTCTCGGGCCCGGCGTTGACCGTATAGGTCGCGGTCCAGTCCGGCTTGGCGCCGGCGAGCTGCGACTTCACCTCGACGTTGTACCAGCCGAACGGCTGCAGCGCGGTCTTGATGTCCTGCTCGCCCTGCTTGAACAGCCGCTCGACCTCGGCGGTGTCGTACTCGGTCTTCTCCTGATCGACGCGGATCGCGTAGTCGAGGATCGCGAGCTGCTTGTAGGCGTTGGTCTCCTCGTCGGAGCCAAGGCCGCGCACGCGCACGTCGATGCCGGCGAGCGCGGGCATCGGGATCATGAGGCAGCACGCAACGGTGAGCGGCCGGATCATCCGCCGCATTGTAGGAGAGCCGCGGGGGCGGATCGGTACGGCTACTTCTTCGCGATCTTCGTCGCGAACATCCAGAGATAGCCTTCGGGATCGCGCAGCAGCACGGTGCGCTCGCCGAAGCTGCGATCGGTCAGCGGCTCGATCACTTCCGCGCCCGCCGCGGTCGCCTGCTTCGCCAGCGCGTCGACGTCCGGCACGTAGATGTAGAACTGCGACGACGGCATCAGCTTCTGCGTCGCCGGCGCCAGCCGGCCGGTGCCCGGCGATTCGGCGCCGAGCATGATCACCGCGTCCTGGTATTTCACTTCGGCGTAGGTGAGACGGCCCTGCGCGTCGAGCGTCTGGATGCCCGGCGTGAAGCCGAACGCCTTCTGATAGAACTGCAGCGCCGCCGACGGATCGCGGCAATACAGATAGGTCATCAGCCATGGCGCGCCGGCGGCGCGGGGATCGCGCGGTGCCGCGGTGACCGCCACGGTCGCAGCCACCGGCTTCACGTCGTAGCCGCGCGCCTTCAGCGCGGCGATCACGCCGTCGGGGCCGATCCAGTGCGCCGCGCCCGCGATGACGAGCTGCGTGTGCTCGCCGGCGATGATCCTGGTGAGCTTCGGCAGCCACGCCTGATTGCGGTTGGCGAGCAGCCGCACGTAAGCCTCGGGATAGCGCGTGCGGAAATCGCGCAGCACTTTCTCCATGCCCGCGATGTCGCCGCTCTGCCAGGTCTTGAGCAACAGATCCGGCCCGAGGCTCGCGTCGGTGAGCTCGTCGAGCGTGGCCGCGAGGAATTGCGCGCCGAGCGCGTCGGGCATGTCGGTGAACAGCCCGAGCTGCTGGCTCGGCTCCTCGAGCCACGAGATCGACTTCGCATCGGCCTGCGCGCGCGCGAAGAAGCGCTGATCGATGCCGTTCTCCGGCGAGAAGCCGGCGTGCGTCGCCGACAGCACTTCCATCGTCATCGCGCAGAACCACGCCTTGAACGCGTCGCAGATGTTCGACGGCATCTGCCATTCGGCGGCGCGCTTCTGCAGCTTCTGATAGAGCGCAGGCTTGATCTTGCTGCGCAGGCCGGCGGGGTCCTTCGCCGAGTCGAGCAGCTGCGCCTGCAGCTCGGGCGACGACAAGGCGGCGATGTCGCTCTCGAAGACGAGCCCCTCAGCCGCCTCGTAGGCGGACTCGAGCGCCGGCGGCGTCTGTGCCGCCTCCTCGGGCAGCATGTGCACCGAGCCCTGCAGGTAGTGCACGGCGCGCGGGCCCTGCACACGCCAGAGGAACGGCGAATCCTCCGCGGTCGCGGTCGTTGCGACGGCGACGAGAAGCAGCGCGAGCGCCCGCATGATGCTCATGAAGGCTTGGACACTGCCTTTCGCATTGCGCTCGGACGGATCGAGAACCATTTCGCGTATTCGCTGCGATCCGCGGGCAATGCGTCATTGCCGGAGAGGAACGCGTCGAGATATTCGAGATCGTCGAAACCCCAGAAGATTTCTCCGCGTGCGATCATCGTCGGCACGCCGAACGCGCCGACGGCGAACGCATTCTCCAGATTGGTCTTGAGCTGCGCCTTCACCGCGTCCGTTGCGATCGCGCTCATCACGGCATCGGCGTCGAGGCCGCACGCGGCGACTTCCGCGCGCACGACTTCTTCGGTCGACACGGCTTTGCTCTCGACCCACGTCGCAGTCCACAGCCGGTCGACGAGCTTCAGCCGGTCGGCGCCTTGCACCGCGCAGCACGCGCGCAGCGGCAGGAGCGGATTGAACGGATGCGAGCTCGGCGGCGCGATCGGGATGTCGTGCAGCTTCGCCTTGCGCAGCACGTTCCACAGCATCCAGCGCGCTTTCGACGGCATTTCCGCCGGACCCTTCTGACCGAAGCGCTCGAGGAATCCGGCGAACAGCACCGGCACCGGCTCGATGGTCAAGCCGTACTTGCGCGCGATCTCCGGCGCCTTCGCCCACGCGAGATAGGCGTTGTGCGAGATGAAGTCGAACAGGAAGTAGAGTTTCTTCGGGTCCCCAAAAACTTTTTGGCCCGCGCTATTCATTCACGGCCTCGGCGTCCGGCATCAGCCAGTTCACCGCGTCGCTGCTGGGCAGGACGCCCGAATGCGGCGAGGCGGCATGGACGCCGCTCTCCGAGCCGCCGCGACCACCACCCAATCCGGCGAAGTCGAACAGCTTCGGATCCGCGAGCTGCGACGGTGCGACGTTGGTGAGGGCAGCGAAGATCTTCTCGATGCGATCGGGATGCTCCTTCTCCCAGGCGTGCATCTGCTTGCGCACCTGCTTGCGCTGCAGGTTCTCCTGCGAGCCGCAGAGATTGCACGGGATGATCGGGAATTCCTTCTGTTTCGCGTACGCCTCGATGTCGCGCTCGCGCACATAGGCGAGCGGGCGGATGACGATGTTGCGCCCGTCGTCGCTCTGCAGCTTCGGCGGCATCGCCGCCATGCGGCCGCCGAAGAACAGGTTCAGGAAGAACGTCGCGACGATGTCGTCCTTGTGATGGCCGAGCGCGATCTTGTTGTAGCCGTTCTCGTGCGCGAACGTGTAGAGCGCGCCGCGCCGCAATCGCGAGCACAGCGAGCACATCGTCTTGCCTTCGGGGATCACGCGCTTCACGACGGAATACGTGTCCTGCTCGAGAATCTTGTAGGCCACGCCGATCTTCTTGCAGTAATCCGGAATCACGTGCTCCGGGAAGTCGGGCTGCTTCTGATCGAGATTGAGCGCGAGGATCTCGAAGTCGACCGGCGCGCTTTCGCGCAGGCCGAGCAGCACGTCGAGCATGGTCCACGAATCCTTGCCGCCCGACAGGCACACCATCACCCGATCGCCGTCCTCGATCATCCGGTAATCGGTGATCGCCTGGCCGACCTGGCGGCGGATGCGCTTGGCGAGCTTGTTCGACTCGAGCGACTGCGACGCTCGCGGCCGATGGAAGTGGACGACGCTCTCGCTCACGCCGCAGCCTCCGCCGGACGAACGTGCGTCCGCTCGCGATAGAAGCCCGCGACGAAGATGAACAGCACCGCGGCGCCGCCAGCGACGGCCGCGAAGAACAGGAAGTATTGCGGGCCGACCAGCTTGTAGGTCGACACGTGCGTCGAGTCGGCCTTGAAGGCGCCCGTCGAGACGACCGGCTTGTTGTGGATCGCGTCGAGCAGGCGCACGCGATGCGCTGCCTCGTCGATCTCGCCGACGAGGAAGGTGCCGTTGAGCGGCGATTGCGTGGGTGCGGTCGCGCTGGTCTCGCCGGGATTGGTCACCGTGATGCCGGTGTCGCCGTCGAAGTCGATCTTCTGGCCGAGCTTGAGCTTCGACGTGTCCTGCAGCGTCACCCAGGTCTGCTCGCCCGCGGTGATGCCGGACGCGGGCAGTCCGGTCACCATCGCGCCGTTGACCTGCGCGGTGAAGGCATTGCCGATCGACACCGCGAGCAGATAGGTCGCGGCCATGATGAAGCTCTTCACCTTGAGCGGCGCCTGCATGTAGGAGAACTCGAGCGCGGTGATCGAGATCAGCACTTCGGCCGCGGTGAGGATGACGTAAGACAGCATCTGCCACCAGACGCTGACGACTTCGCCGTGCATGATCCGGTTCTCGATCAGCGCGACCGGCAGGAACGACGCCGCGATCACCCACAGACCGATGCCGATCTTGCGCAGCGGCGTGAGCGTGAACATGCGGCCCATCACCGGATACACGAAGAAGGTGAAGATCGGCACCATCACGAGGATGAGCAGGCCGTTCACGACCTGGATCTGCGACGGCAGGATCTCATAGCTCGCGAGGCCGGAGAGTCCGGGCACGGCTGCGAGGAAGCCGAACAGATGCTTGTCCATCAGATCGGAGGTCGCCTGCAGCGTGAAGGTCTGGCCATTGGACTGATCCCACAGCGCCCAGAAGATCGCGACGAACACGTAGTAAATCAGCGCGAGCCCGGTGATCTGCTTCAGCGCGTCGCCGGTGAACGCTTCTTCCATCCACGAGCGCAGCTCCGGCGGAAGCTTCTGCTTCACGCCGGTCTTCAGGCAGATCGCTGCGACGGCGACGAGGAGCGCCAACAGCGTGAGCAAGGCGGCGAGCGTGCGGTAATCGGGTCCGACGACGCTGAACACCCACGCCGAGATGCCGAGCACGGGTAAGAGCGCGAGCATGAACAGCGCCATGCCCTTGCCGGCGCCTCGCGTCATCGCCGGCGGCACCACGACGAATTTCCTGCGGCCGAGCCAGAACACGACGGTGGCGACGAACATCGCGATCGCCGGGATGCCGAATGCGACCTTCGGCCCGTACGAGTTGAGCCAGATCGGGCAGAAGTAGATCGAGATCGACGAGCCCGCGTTGATCGACAGATAGAAGTAGCTGAAGCCGCGCTCGATGAGATGCTTGTTCTTCTCGGTGAACTGGTCGCCGACGTTGGTCGACACACAGGGCTTGATGCCGCCGGTGCCGATCGCCATCAGCAGCAGGCCGCCGGCGAGCGACGCCGGACCGCTGCCGAGCGCGATCACCGCGCAGCCCGCGCAGTAGACCATCGCGAGCGTCATGATCGTGCGGTACTTGCCCCAGAAGACATCGGAGATGATCGCGCCGATCAGCGGGAAGAAATAAGCGCCGAACTTGAATAGCGATTGCCACACCGTCGCCTCGGCCTGGCCGAAGTGCAGAT
>DASRHK010000131.1:0-7680 GCA_035650495.1 Nevskiaceae bacterium
GATTCGACGTCTTCGCGAAGCTTCTTCTCCGCGGCGTCGGTGAGCTTCGAGCTGTTGGTCGCGAAGCTGACGCTTTGCTGCACCTGGTAGCCGGCGTCCTGCGCGGATGCCGCGAAAGGCGTCGCGAAGAGGACGCCCGCCAAGAGCGCACTGAGCTTGTTCACGAACACCCCTTTCGCACGACGTCGACCTGGACCCACTACGCACGCCCCCCTAAAGGCTGCTCGGGCTAGTTTACGTTCTCCGGCGCGAGGATGCGAGAACTTCCCGAGACTCAGTCTCGCACGGCGGTCACGGTGTATTGCTGCGCCTGCAGAAGCGCCCGCGCCGACTCCATCGAATCGCGATCCTGGAAGGGCCCGACCAGGACCCGGTGCCAGGGGGCGGAGGCGTCGTCGGCGGTGTGGATCTCGACCTGGTCGACGCCGTCCTCCTTGAGGTTCTCCCGCATCGACACGGCGTTGATCGGATCCTGGAAGGCGCCGACCTGCAGGTAGCGCGCGTCGAGCGCGGTTTGCTGCAGCGCCGGCGTGATCGCCTCGAGCTCGACCGGCACCTCACCGTGGCCGAGCATGCCGAGCTTGACCGCGGCGGCGTAGGAGAGGTCGATGATGCGATCGGAATGGAACGGGCCGCGGTCGTTGACGCGCACGATGCAGCTCTTGCCGTTCTCGAGGTTGGTCACGCGCACGTAGCTCGGGATCGGCAGCGCGCGATGCGCGCCGGTGAGCGCGAACATGTTGTAGGGCTCGCCGGTCGCCGTCTTGCGACCGTGGAACTTGCGGCCGTACCACGAGGCGCGACCGCGCTCGTGATAGCCCTGCGCGGAGTTCATCACCTTGTAGGTCTTGCCGTAGACCTCGTAGGTCGGCGCGTTGCCGCTCGCAGAGACCGGCTCGTCGACCGGCACCGGATCCGGCAGCTCCGCGAGGTTCGGCGGAATCTCTTCGGGTCGCGGCGGCCCGTCGGTGTCGGACGGCGTCACCTTCGGCAGCGGGCCGAGCTTGGGCTCAGCCGGCAGGTAGTAGATGCGCGGCTGCTTCTGCGCGTGACGGATCGGTTGCGCGTCGCATGCAGAGAGAACGGCCGCCAGCGCGAGCAAGGCGGCGCAGCGAAGGAAGGTGCTCATCGTGAGGCGACGCTGGCCCGATGCAGCGCTTCGGAGAGTTGCGCCACCGCCATCGCGTAGAACGTCCGCGGGTTGTACGACATCACCGCGAAAAAGTTGTGCAGCCCAAGCCAGTACTCCCGACGCCCATCCGCCGAGGGCAGCTCGATGAGCCCCACTGCCTCGTCCGGCGGCAACTCCACTTCGGCTGTTATACCAAGCTTCTCCAGCTCGGCAAAGGGATGGGATGGTTTTTTCGGATTGACCGGCACGCCCTGCGGCACGCCGGATTTCAGGCGCGCGCGCACGATCATCGGCGCGCCGCGCTGGTAGCCCGCGTCGCCGGCATAGCGCACGAGATAGTTGCCGATGCTGCCGATCGCGTCGGGCGCGGCCCACAGATCGCGGATGCCGTTGCCGTCGAAGTCGATCGCGAGGCGGCGGTAGTTGCTCGGCATGAACTGCGCGTAGCCCATCGCGCCGGCATACGAGCCGAGCACGGCCGGCGGCGAGAAGCCGAACTCGCGGCACAGCGCGAAGAACTCGGTGAGCTCGCTGAAGAAGAACGCCGAGCGCGTCGGATGCTCGAAGCCCTGTGTCGTCAGCGCGTCGAGCACGCGATGGTTGCCCGCGAAGGTGCCGAACTTGGTCTCGACGCCGAGGAACGCCGCGACGAGCTCCGGCGGCACGCCGTAGTCATACTCGGCGCGCGCGAGCGTTTCGGCATTGGCTTGCATGAAGTCCAAGCCGCGCTGGATGTTGGCGTCGTTGATGTGGATTGCGCGATACGACGGCCAGTCGAGCGTCTTCTCCTTCGCCTTCTGCTCGAACTCCACCAGCTGCGGCACGCGCTGCGCGGCGACGAGCGACTGCTTCACGTCGGCGATCTCTTCGTCGCTGAAGTCGTAGTCGGCTTTCAGGTTCTGCAGCAAGAGCCACGCGCGGGGATGTCCGCTGTAGTCGGCGGAGGCAGTGAGGCTTAAGAGAGCGAGCGCGCAGCCGAAGGCGAGCGCGCGCATCAATTACTGATGAGCTTGCGATGCGTCTGGATCGACATGAGCAAGCCGAATCCAGTCAGCAGCGTCACCATCGATGTGCCGCCATAGCTCACCAGCGGCAGCGGCACGCCCACGACGGGCAGCAAGCCGATCACCATGCCCATGTTGACGAACATGTAGAAGAAGAACGTCAGCGCGATCGAGCCGGCAAGCAAGCGCTGGAACGTGTCCTGTCCGCGCAGCGCGATGATCAAGCCGCGGCCGACGATCGCGAGATACAGCGAGAGCAGCAGCAGGATCCCGAGGAGTCCCAGCTCTTCCGAGTACACGGCGAAGATGAAGTCGGTGTGCGACTCGGGAAGGAAGTCGAGCTTCGCCTGCGTACCTTGCAGCCACCCCTTGCCGAACAGGCCGCCGGAGCCGATCGCGATCTTCGACTGCGTGATGTGATAACCCGCGCCGAGCGGATCCTGCTCCGGATCGAGGAAGGTGAGCACGCGCTGGCGCTGATAGTCGTGCATCTTGTACCAGGCGAGCGGCGCGATCGCGGCGACCGCGACGATACCGCCGCCGATCCAGCGCCAGCCGAGGCCGCCGAAGAACAACGCGAACACGCCGGCGACGATGATCAGGAGCGCGGTGCCGAGATCGGGCTGGACGGCGACGAGCGCGGTCGGCATGACGATGAGCGTGAGCGCGATCGCCATCGTCGACGGCCGCGGCGGCAGCGCGCGTCGATGCAGGAACGCGGCGACGGCGAGCGGCATCGCGAGCTTCATGATCTCGGACGGCTGGAAGCGGAACACCTTGAAGTCGAGCCAGCGCGTCGCGCCTTTGGAATGCTCGCCGATCACCGGCACCAGCATCAGCAGGAACAGCGTGCCGAGATAGAGCCAGGGCGCGAGGCGTCGATAGAACTCGGGCGGGAATTGCGCGCACACCGCCATGACGAAGAGACCGAGGCCGAAGCGCTCGAGCTGGTTGATCGTCATCGGCAGCGAGTGACCCGACGCGCTGTAGACCACGAGGAGCCCGAGCGTCGTCGTCGCGATGAGCAGCAGCGTCAGCCAGAGATCGATGTGGAAGCGGGCGAGGAACTCTGCCCAGCCAGCTTCTTGGGACGTCGGATAATTCACGATCTACTCGGCTTCCTCGGGCTTCACTTCGCCCGGCATCACGCCGAGAAGATACGCATCCATGACCGCGCGCGCCACCGGCGCCGCGATCGTCGCGCCATGACCCGCATGCTCCGCGAGCACGGCGACCGCGATCTGCGGATGATCGGCGGGCGCGAAAGCCATGAACCACGCGTGATCGCGCAGCTCCCACGGCGTCGATTCGAGCGTCGGCGCCTTCTCTTGATCCTGCGACAGCACCGCGACCTGCGCGGTGCCGGTCTTGCCCGCGATCGCGTAGGTGAGGTTCTTCGAGATCGCGTGCGCAGTGCCGTAAGGCGCCGAGATCACGTGCTGCATCGCCTCGATGTCCTTCTCCCACAACCCGGGATTGCGCAGCTTGATGGGCGGCAGCAACTCGGGCTTCAGCGCGGTGATCTTGTTGGTGACCGGGTCCTCGATGGCATGCACGAGATGCGGCTGCGCGCCGTGCCCGCGCGCGGCCATTCGCGCAGTGGCTTGCGCGAGCTGCAGCGGCGTGAGCACGAGGTAGCCCTGACCGATGCCGACCGACAGCGTCTCGCCCGGATACCAGACTTCCTTGCGCGCACGCTCCTTCCATTCCTTGGTCGGGAGCAGGCCGCCTTTCTCGTTCGGGATGTCGATGCCGGTCGGCTTGCCGAGCCCGAACTGGGCGAGGAACTCGCCGATGTGATCGATGCCGAGATCCTGCGCCGCGCGATAGAAGTAGACGTCGCACGACTGCGCGACCGCGTGGTCCATGTCGACCGTGCCGTGACCGTGCCGCTTCCAGCAGCGGTATTTGTGCGAGTTGCCCGGCAGCATGATGAAGCCGGGGCAGTAGACCGTGTCGGCCGGCGAGCGGACGTTGTACTCGAGCGCCGCCAGCGCCATGAACGGCTTGATCGTCGAGCCCGGCGGATACACGCCCTGCAGCGCGCGGTTGTAGAGCGGCTTGTGCTTGTCCTCCATCAGCGCCTTGTAGGTCTTGGTGTCGACGCCCTCGACGAACGAGCGCGGATCGAACCCGGGCTTGGAGACGAGCGCGAGGATCTCGCCGGTGTCGGGCTCGATCGCGATGACGGAGCCGTCGTTGTCGCCGAGCGCACGCTCGGCGGCGACCTGCAATTTCGCGTCGAGCGTCAGATACAGGTTCTTGCCCGGCGTGCCGCGGCGGTATTCGAGCTCGCGCAGCGGCCGGCCCGCGGCGTTGGCCTCGACGAGCTTCGATCCCGCGACGCCGTGCATATCGGCCTCGTGGCTCTTCTCCACGCCGGTCTTGCCGATGTAGTTCGTGCCGCGATAGTTCTCTTCACCGACGGCTTCGAGCTCCTCGTCGGTGATGCCGCCGATATAGCCGATTGCATGCGCCGCGGTCGCACCGAGCGGATAGTCGCGCGACAGGCCAGCGGTGACTTCGACGCCCTTGAAGTCGAATCGATTGAGCTCGTAGCGCGCGACTTCCTCCTGCGAAAGGCTCGTGCGCAGCGGCACGCCGCGATAGCGCGGCGTCTTGCGCATGCGGTCCTTGAAGCGGCTGATGTCGGAGTCGGTGAGCGTCACGTATTGCCCGAGGCGCTTCAACGTGTCGTTCATGTCCACGACCTGCTCGGGCGTGATCTCGAGGATGAACGATGGCGCGTTGGCCGCGAGCAGGACGCCGTTGCGATCGAAGATGAGCCCGCGCACCGGCGGAACCAGGTTCACGCGCGTGCGGTTCTCCTCGGCGCGCGTCGTGTAGTAGTCGTGCTGCACGAGCTGGAGGTTGACCAATCGAAGCACGAGCACGAGCGACAGGATCACGCAGACCACGCCGGCGAAGACTGCACGCGCGAGGAACGACTGCCGCTCCTTGTGCAGATCCTTGATGGCGTCGTAACTACTCATGCACCGCTAATCCCGGCTGGGCTTGCCCAGCATTGAAAGCACGGGGAACAGGAACGGCCAGAGGATCACGCTCGATGCGATCGGCAGCCAGCGCGTCCAGAGATCGGCTTGCTGGCCGCGCACGCCGTCGATGTAGAACAGCACGACGGTGTAGAGGCCGAGCGGCAGCGCGAGCACGAGCGCGGTCTGCCAGAACGACACCATCAGCATGATCCGCCGCATGCGGTAGACCATGTAGATGCCGATCAGCAGCGCGAGCGCGTGCTCGCCCAGCGGTGCGTTGAGCAGCACGTCGAGCACCAGGCCGACCAGCCAGGCGAGCAGGATGCTCGGGCCCGCGGGCGAGATGTAGGTCCAGTAGGCGAACACCATCGGCACCAGGAGCGGCCGCGCCGGAGCGATGGCGTCGGGCAGATGGACGAGCTGCAGCGCGATCGCCGCGAGCAGCAGGATCGGCAGCGCCAGCACGCGTCGCCTCATGGCTTGCGCACCTTGGTGACTGCGTGCGCGGGCTCGGTTTCCACGCCGGTGCCTTCGGGATGCTCGCCCCAGATCAGCAGCGCCTGCCGGCCTTGGTTGAGCTTCGCCGTCGGATAGGCGAGCGCTTCGACGAAATGCTCGCCGGGGCTGTTGCGGATTTCGTAGATCTCGCCGACCGGATAGCCCGCCGGAAACCGTCCACCGAGACCTGACGAGACGATGAGATCGCCGACCTTCACGTCGGCGTTGCTCGAAAGGAACGGCAACGACAGCGACTGCGCGTCGCCGCGACCGAGCGCGATCGTCTGCAGGCCGGTGCGATTCACCTCGACCGGGATGCCGTGGTTGGCGTCGGTGATCAGCAGCGCGACGGACATCGTCGGATTCACTTCGACGATCTGTCCGAGCACGCCGTGCGCGTCGACCAGAGCCTGGCCGCGATAGACGCCGTCCTCGGCGCCCTTGCTGATCACGAGCTGCTGCTTGTACGGATCCTGGGCGATCGAGAGGATCTCGACGATCTTCACCTGCTGGCCGAGCGTGGTCGCCGCCTGCAGGAGCTCGCGCATGCGCGCAGTCTCGGCCTCGAGCGCCTGCATGCGCGACAGGTTCGCGCCCATCTCGAGGTTCTTGAGGCGGAGCTCGCGGTTCTCCTCCAGCAGCGTCTCGCGCGTGTGGAAATGCTCGAAGAGATCGGAGACGTCCTGCGGGAACGCGACGATGCGCTCGAGCGGATACAGCACCATCGAGGCGACGTCGCGGACCTTCGCGAGCGACGGGCTCTTGCCGTCGCTGTAGATCATGGCGCCGGAGATCAGGCTGAAGAAGATGACCTTCAGGCCGAGCGTGGAGACCTTGGGGATCGGGGAGCGTCGTCCGCCGCTTAAGTAGTCCATGTCAGCGGCGCGCTTGCCGGGAGGGAATCACGGGCGGCGGCGCCGCCCCGGGCCCGCGACCTGCGCGCGGGCCGCACCGCGATGCTGCGATGCTGCCGTCCTCGAAAACCGCTTACTCCTGGCTGTACAGCTCGCCCTGCTTGTCCAACTGGTCGAGCATCATGCCACCACCGCGCGCGACGCAAGTCAACGGGTCGTCCGCGATGATGACCGGCAGCCCGGTCTCCTCCGAGATCAGCTTGTCGATGTCGCGCAGGAGCGCGCCACCACCGGTCAGCACGATGCCGCGCTCGGCGACGTCGGAACCGAGCTCCGGCGGCGTGCGCTCCAGCGCCTTCTTCACCGCCTGCACGATGCCGGACAGCGGCTCCTGCAGCGCGTCGAGGATTTCGTTGGAGTTCATCGTGAAGTTGCGCGGCACGCCCGCGGCCAAGTGTCGCCCGACGACGTCGATCTCCTGCACTTCGTGGCCCGGGAACGCCGTGCCGATCTGGATCTTGATGCGCTCGGCGGTGGCTTCGCCGATGAGCATGTTGTACTGACGGCGGACGTACGAGACGATCGCCTCGTCGAACTTGTCGCCGCCGATGCGCACCGACTCGGCGTAGACGATGCCGCCGAGCGAGATGATCGCGACTTCGGACGTACCGCCGCCGATGTCGAGGACCATCGAGCCGCGCGCCTCGGCGATCGGGATGCCGGCGCCCATCGCGGCGGCGATCGGCTCTTCGATCACGTAGACCTTGCGCGCGCCGGCGTTCTCGACCGACTCGCGGATGGCGCGTCGCTCGACCTGGGTCGAGCCGTAGGGGACGCAGACGACCACGCGGGTCATCGGCTTCAGCATGCGGCCCTTCTGCACCTTGCGGATGAAGTGCTGCAGCATCTTCTCGGTGACGGTGAAGTCGGCGATGACGCCGTCACGCAGCGGGCGGATGCAGGTGATGTTGTTCGGCGTGCGGCCGAGCATGCGCTTGGCGTCGAGCCCCACCGATTCGACTTTCTTGGCGCCGCGGACGTCGTTGCGGATGGCGACCACCGAAGGCTCGTTGAGCACGATGCCTTCATCACGAACGAAGATCAGGGTGTTGGCGGTGCCGAGGTCGATCGAAAGGTCGTTGACCAGCAGGCGACGGACAGAATCGAACATTAGAGGGTGGGCCGGCGGCGAAGAG
>DASRHK010000132.1:0-34049 GCA_035650495.1 Nevskiaceae bacterium
CGCTCCTTGTAGGCGACCCACAGCCAGAACCACAGGAAGCCGAAGTAGGCGTCGAACAGCGTCGCGACGAACCAGGGATTGGCGTCCTTCGACGCCTGACCGAAGAGCTCATGGATCGCCGGCACGAGGTCCATGCGCGACGACGCCCAGAACGACACGCCGATCAGCGCTCCGAGCACGATCGACGCGAACAGCAGCAGCCAGCCCTTCATGCGGCACTCCGACGAACGTTTCGCGTCAGGCCTTCGCCAGCGTGATCTGCATCAGATCGCAGCTGCCCACCCGAAAACCCGCTTCGCAGTAGGCAAGATAGTAGCGCCACATGCGCAGGAACCGATCGTCGAATTTTTCTACGATCCGGTCCGCCACCGCCATCACGTTGCGATGCCAGTGCGCGAGGGTCGCGGCGTAGTCGGCGGCGAAGAACTTCGGGTCGAGCGGCTTCAGGCCCGCGCGCGCCGCGAGCTCCTGGAACAGGCCCGGCGGGGCGAGCATGCCGCCCGGGAAGATGTACTTCTGCACGAAGTCGATGCGGAACCGGTAGGCCGGCCAGTGCTCCGGGGTCAGCGTGATGCCCTGGATCGCGGCGCGGCCGCCGGGCTTCAGGGCGCGCGCGATCGCTGCGAAGTACGCCGGCCAGTACTCCTCGCCGACGGCTTCGTACATCTCGATGGAGACGACGCGGTCGTAGGTCGCGCGCACGTCGCGATAGTCGCGCAGCTCGAACTTCACGCGATCCGCGACGCCCGCGGCCTCTGCGCGGCGCTGCGCTTCGGCGAGCTGCTCGGCCGACAGCGTGATGCTGGTGACGCGACAGCCCGAGCGCTGCGCGGCGTAGATCGCAAAGCCGCCCCAGCCCGAGCCGATCTCGAGCAGATGATGCTCGGGCTTGAGATCGAGCCGCTCGTAGTTCAGCCGGAACTTGTTCTGCTGCGCCTGCGCGAGCGAAGACTGCGGCGATTCGAACATGCCGCACGAGTAGGCCATCGACGCGTCGAGCCACAGCGCGTAGAAGTCGTTGCCGAGATCGTAGTGATAGGCGATGTTCTGGCGCGCGCCGCGCCGCGTGTTCGCGTGCAGGCGATGCCGCAGCCATCCGACGAAGCGCCCGACGAGATTCTTCTCGTACGGGCCGAGGAAGTGCGGCTCGTTCAACGCCATCACGGACAGCAGGCTGGCGAGGTCGGGCGAATCCCAGTCGCCATCGAGATACGACTCGCCGAAGCCGACCTCGCCGCTGGTCACGACCTTGCGCGCCACCGCCGCGTCGCGGATCTGCAGGATGCCGGACGGTCCGGGCTCGGAGCCTTCGAAACGGCGTCGCTCGCCGCTGCCCAGGATCACGTCGAGCCGGCCGAAGCGCAGGCCGCGGAACATGTAGAGCAGCACGCGCAGCAGGAGCGGCAGCCGCGCGTCGCCGCGCAGGTCGAATTCCTCGCGCGGAAGCGCACGGGCGTCGCCCGGGTTTTCTTTTTGGCTCTTCATCCGTTGTTACGTGGTCTGCTGCGCCGGCGGCGCGGGCTTGCCGTGGAATCGCGCGCCGCGCAGCCACAGTTTCAGCGCTTCCCAATGGATCGCGGCGACGACCTTGAGCGTCATCCAGGGCATCCACAGCACCTGCCGCAGGATTTCGCCATCCGTGAGACCGCGCCGCTCGCCGGACAGGGTCGCGTCGAGGATCGGCACGCCTTCACGTGTCTCATGGATTGCGACACGCAATTCTTCGCCGGGTTCGGCGAGATCGAAGCGATAGCGCCCGACGAGATCGAAGAAGGGCGAGACGTGGAAGCACTTGTCCTTCTCGACCGGCGCGCCGAAGGTCGTCCCACGGGGATTTCCTTCGGTCACCGGCTCGAGCAGATAGCAGTGGCGCTCGCCGAAGGTGTTGCGCACGTCGGCGATCACGGCGCGCACGCGGCCGTCGCGATCCTCGCAGTACCACATCGACAGCGGGTTGAACGCGAAGCCGAGCACGCGCGGCATGGTCAGCAGGCGGATGCGCCCGAGCTTGCCACCGACTTGCGATTCCGCGAACGCGCGCAGTGAGCCGGCGTCGGTGTAATCGCGATCGTGCAGGCAGAACAGGTTGAAGCGATTGTGCGAGAAGAAACGCAATCGCCGGGCGAGCGCATCGACGTGATCGACGTCGACCAGCACGTAGAACACGCGATAGACGAAGCGATACAGCGGCGCGATCAGCCGCCGATGCATCACCCGCGCGCTGTAGAGAGCGCCGTCCATCACGCTTGGGCCGTCTCCGGCTCGAGCTTGCCCAGCGCGGGGTGCAGATCGCCGACCGCGTCCGGAATCCACGACGGCTTGCACCCGAACGCGGCGGCGACGCGCAGCGCGGACTTCAAGCCATCTTCGTGGAAGCCGTAGCCGGTCCACGCGCCGCAGAACCACGTGCGCCGCTTGCCCTGGATCGTCGGCAACAGCGCTTGCGCCGCGACCGAGCCCGCGCCGAATTGCGGGTGCTCATACACGGTTCGGTAGAGGACCTTGTCGTCCGCCGGCAGTCGCGGCGGATTGAGGCTCACCAGGTAATTCGTCTGCCCGTCGATGTGCTGCAGCCGGTTCATCCAGTAGGTGACGGCGATCTTGTCGTCACTGATGGCATCGGAGGCCGCGGTGTAGTTCCAGCTCGACCAGGCGCGCCGGCGCTTCGGGAGCAGCGTCTCGTCGGTGTGGAGATAGGCGACGTTGTCGGCGTAGGGGATCGCGCCGAGCACGCGGCGCTCGAGGTCGTCGGCGTCGGTGAGCATCGCCAGCGTCTGATCGGCATGCGACGCGCACACCACGGCGTCGAAGCGCTCCTCGCCGTCTGCGCTCGCGATCCACGCGGCGTCTTCACCGCGGCGCACCTGCTCGATCGCCGCGCCGAGGCGCAGCTTGCCGCCGAAGCGCGCGAGGATCGCGTCGACGTAGCGCTGGCTGCCCCCCGCCACCGATCGCCATTGCGGACGATTCATGACGTCGAGCAAGCCGTGCGCGTCGAAGAAGCGCGCAAAGTCGGCATAAGGGAAAGACAGGGCCTGGCGCGTCGAGCATGACCAGATGGCGCCGGCCATCGGCAGCAGGTAACGCGTGGAGAGCTCGCGGCTGAAGCCGTGCGCGTCGAGGAATTCGCTGAGCGATCCCGCCGGCAGCGCATCGCGCGTGAGCAGGCGCTTGGTCGTCGCGTTGAAGCGCAGGATCTCGGTGAGCATCCGCCAGTGCTTGGGCGATACCAGATTCGACGCCTGCAGGAACAGCGTCGCCAGCGTGTCGCCGGCGTATTCGTAGGCACCGTCGCCGATCGACACGCCGAACGACATGTCGCTGTGCCGCGTGGCGACGCCGAGCTCGCGGAACATCGCGGTCAGCAGCGGATAGTTGTTCTCGTTGTAGACGATGAAGCCGGTGTCGACCGCCTGCTCGCCCGACGCCGTCGTCACCGTCACCGTGTTGGTGTGCCCCCCGACCTTGAGCGCGCGCTCGAACAGCGTGATCTCGTGCTTCTCCGACAGGAGCCACGCGCACGCGAGACCCGAAATGCCGCTGCCGATGACGGCGACCTTCATTCTTGTTACCCCCGGTCGATGGACTCCGCTCTACATACGCCGGAATCCGCGCATTGGATGCGCGCCCCTCACGACAACTCTAGCGCAGCAGCGGTTTCAGCGTGGGCCAGACGGCGTCGAGCAGCGTCGGCTGCGCGGACTGCGAAGGATGGATCTGATCGTCCTGGAACATGGCCGGCTTGTCGACGATGCTGCCGAGGAAGAACGGGACGAGCGGCGCTTTGACCTTGTCGGCGGCGTCGTGGAACGCCTGCTGGAAGGCGCTCGCGTAGAAGGCGCCGTAGTTCGGCGGGATGCGCATCTCGAACAGCACCGGCTTGGCGCCGGCCTTGCGCACGAGCTCGGCCATCGCGACCAGATTCTCGCGCGTCGTCTTCGGCGGCAGGCCGCGCAGCCCGTCGTTGCCGCCGAGCTCGATCAGGACCAGGTCGGGATGATTCGCGTCCAGGGTCGCGGGCAAGCGCGCGAGCCCGCCGCTGGTGGTCTCGCCCGACACGCTGGCGTTGATCACCTCGTGCGGATAGGCTTCCTGCTGCAAGCGCGCGCGCAGCAGCGCAACCCAGCCACGATTGACGTCGATGCCGTAGCCGGCGGACAGGCTGTCGCCGAACACCAGGATCTTCGGCGCCGCCGGCGCCGCGACCGGAACGCACAGGAAGAGAACGATCAGCGAACGGGCAATGACCGACATCATCGTCGCGACAGGATTGGGCAAGGAGATTCGCAGCGGCACCACCACGCTGACCATTCTGGCAGGACTTCAGTTCAGCGTGGGCCGTGGAGAATCCGTCGCGATCGTCGGCCGCTCGGGCTCGGGCAAGACGACGCTGTTGTCGCTGCTCGCCGGACTCGACACGCCGACCGCCGGCGACGTCGCGCTCGACGGCCAGAGTCTCTCCGCGCTCGACGAGGACGGTCGCGCCGGGTTTCGCGCGGGCCGCGTCGGCTTCGTGTTCCAGTCGTTCCAGCTGCTCGCGAGCCTGACCGCGCTCGAGAACGTGATGCTGCCCGCCGAGCTCGCCGGACGTGACGACGCGCGCGAACGCGCGCTCGCGGCGCTGACCCGCGTCGGACTGTCGCAGCGCACGCAGCACTATCCGTATCAGCTCTCCGGCGGCGAGCAGCAGCGCGTCGCGATCGCACGCGCGTTCGCCGGCAGCCCGCGCATCCTGTTCGCCGACGAGCCGACCGGCAATCTCGACACCGCGACCGGCGCGGCGATCATCGACCTCCTGTTCGAGCTCAATCGCGATCAGGGCGCGACGCTGGTCATGGTCACGCACGACACCGATCTCGCCGCGCGCTGCGGGCGCGTGATGACGCTGGAGAACGGGAAACTGCGATGACGACGATCGCGCTCGCGTGGCGACGGCTGCGCCGCGGCTGGCGGTCGGGAGAACTGCTCGTGCTCGCCGCCGCGATCATCGTCGCCGTCGCGGCCGATGCCGGCGTCGGCGTGTTCAGCGCGCGCGTGTCCGACGCACTGGAGCAGAGCAGCGCCGATGCGCTCGGCGCCGACCGTCTGCTCACATCGCGCGACGCGTTGCCGGGTCCGCTCGTCGAGGCAGTGAAGGCGACCGGCGCGCGCATCGCATCGAGCGCAGGAACCGCGAGCGTCGTGATCGCCGGCGAAGAAAGCTCGCTCGCGTCGGTCAAGGCGGTGTCGCAGGGCTATCCGCTGCGCGGCGCGTTGCGCGTCGCGCCAGAGCCGCTCGGCGACGCGATCGAAACGCATGCGGTGCCGGCGCCCGGCGAGGCCTGGGGCGATCCGCGCTTGTGGTCGGCGCTGAAGCTCGAGCCCGGCGGCGAGCTCCACGTCGGCGCGGCGACGCTCAAGCTCGTCGCGTCGATCGAGTTCGAGCCCGATCGCGGCGGCGGCTTCCAGGATCTCGCGCCGCGTTTGTTGATCAACCTCGCCGATCTGCCCGCGACGCAGCTGGTGCAGCCCGGATCGCGCGTGCAGTACACGCTCCTCGTCGCCGGCAACGCCGACCAGCTCGCGAGCGTCGACGCGCTGCCGACGCCGTTCGGCGTGCGTCGGCTCGGTCTCGACGACGCGCGGCCCGAAGTGCGCGAGTCGCTCAAGCGCGCGGGACGATTCCTGAGCCTCGCCGTGCTCGCCGCCGCTCTGCTCGCGGGCTGCGCGATCGCGATCTCGGCGCATCGTCACGCGCAGAAGCTGCGCGACGAAGTGGCGCTGCTGAAATGCCTCGGCGCTTCGGCGTCGCGCATCGGCGGCGCCGTCGCGACGTCCCTGCTGTTGCTCAGCGTGATCGCGAGCGTGATTGGCGTGGCGATCGGCTATGCCGCGCAGCTCGCGATCGGTACGGCGCTCGCGTCGATGCTCAAGCTCTCGCTGCCGGCGGGGAATTGGCTGCCGCTCGCGCAGGCGATCGGCGTCGGTGTGCTGCTCACTGCGGGATTTGCGCTGCCGCCCGCGCTTGCCGCGCGGCGCGCGCCGCCGGTGCGCGTGTTCCAGCGCGCTGCGGTCGAGCCCGGCTCGACGCGCGCGACGCGGATCGGCATCGTGCTCGCGGTCGCGGCGTTGCTGTGGCTTTCGACGGACGATCTCGAGCTCGCCGGCATCGTGCTCGGTGCCGCGGCAGGCGCTGCGCTGCTGCTGAGTGGACTTGCTTACGCTCTCGTCGCAGCGCTGAAGCCGCTGCGCGACCGCGGCGGCGCGGCGTGGCGATTCGGTCTCGCGAACATCGCGCGCAACCGCGGCGCGTCGATCGCACAAGTGGTGGCGCTCGGTCTCGCGCTGTTCGCGCTGCTCCTGATCACGCTCGGTCGCGCGGAGCTCTTGTCGGCGTGGCTGGACCGCTTGAAGCCCGACGCGCCGAATCAGTTCGTGGTCAACGTGCAGCCCGCGCAGATCGCGCCGCTGCGTGAGTTCTTCGCCGCCCATCATCGCGAGCGCCCGACGTTGATGCCGATGGCGCGCGCGCGGCTGATCGCGATCAACGGCGCGCCGGTGACGGCTGAGACCTTCGATGATCCCGAAGCCAAGGACTGGGTGAATCGCGAGTTCAACCTGTCGTGGACCGACACCATCGGCGACGACAACAAGATGATCGAGGGCTCGTGGTGGGGCGCGGAAGGGCGCGGGCATCCGTGGCTGTCGGTCGACAAGTACGCGATCGAGCGCTTGCACCTGAAGCTCGGCGACAAGCTCACCATGCAGCTCGCGGAGAAGCAGGTCGATCTCACCGTGCACGACTTCCGCGAAGTGCGCTGGGACAGCTTCAAGCCCAATTTCTTCCTGCTGGTGCCGCCGGGCGTGATCGAGGATGCGCCGGCGCAGTGGATCACGAGCTTCTATCTGCCGCGCGGCGATCGCAGCTTCGTGCGCGAGCTGGTGCGCGCGTTCCCGAACATCACCGTGCTCGACATCGATCAGCTGATGACGCAGGTGCGCGCGCTGATGGATCGGCTGGTGCGAGCGCTCGAGCTGCTGTTCCTGTTCACGCTCGCCGCCGGTCTCACCGTGCTGCTCGCGCTGATGGAAGGTACCCGCGAGCAACGTGCGGGTGAGATTGCGGTGCTGCGAACGCTCGGCGCGCGTCGTCGCGTCGTGATGCAAGGCCTGCTCGCCGAATACGCGACGCTCGGACTGCTCGCGGGAACCGTCGGCGCGCTGCTTGCGCAGGCCGCCGTGTGGATCCTCGCGCTGGAGGTATTCGAGCTGCCGTATCTGCCGAAGCCCTGGCTTCTCGTCGCCGGCAGCCTCGCGGGCGCGATCATCGTCGCCGGTCTCGCGGCGGCTTCGCTGCGCGATACCTTATCGACACCGCCCCGACAGGTCCTGCAACGCGGCTGATCGGCGCGGGTCTAAGATGGAGCTATGAGAGCCATCGCATTCATCGTGATGATGGCTGCGGGCGTGCAGGCGTGGCCTGATCAGAAGGACGACGAGCCGACGCTGCTCGAGCAGCTGATGGTCACGCCGCGCAAGGACGTCTATTCCGACGCCGACAGCCGGCGGCACATGATCGAGCGCAATCTCCCGGGCGCCGACGCGCCGCTGCCAGACACCGGTTGGGATGCCTTCCTCGATTCGATCGCCAACGCCGACATCAATCAGGCGACCGCGAGCCAGCGCACGATGATCGAGAAGCTCAGCGATCCCGATCCGAACCGCTTGCCGCGCTGATTATTTCTTCGCTGCTTGCGGCTTCGCCGCGGCGATGAGCTGGATCTGCTCGTCGATGTCTTCGGCGAGCGTGCGCGTCCACTTCATGTACTTCGGGTGGATGTAGCGCACGTTGTGGCGCCGCTCGAAGCTCATCTCCTGGCTGTCGAGGTAGTTGATCTGGATCAGCCGGGTTTCGTAGGCGATGTCGACGCGCACGACGTGGCTGCCCGAGACGACCGCCGCCTCCGAGTGGCCCGGCGATTCCCGATCGATCACCCAGCCGTGCTTCTCGACGGCCGCATGGATCGCCTTGCGCGCCTGGTCCTGGGAGATGTTCTCCGAGACCGGGATCGGCGGCGGCTCGCGCATCTCCTGCGCGGCGCGGGCGGCGAAGGCCGCCGGCGATGACAGCGTCAGCGTCAACAGTAAACACGACAGCGCTCGTCTCATGATTCGTCCCCCCGAACGAAATAGCCGGCAAAAAAGCTTACGGCAGCTTGACCACTTCTCCCTGCAACGCGACGCCGCCGATGACGTTGCCTGCGCCGCACTCGTACTCGGTCTCGCTGACGAAGTTGTCCTTGCGATAGACGTTGCGGATGCCGACCACCGCGTTGCCGCCCTCCTTCTGCGCGCGCTCCTGCAGCGCGACGACGGCGGACACGAAGGCGATCTCGCACGCCTCCTTGTCCGACTTGTTGAGGAAGTTGGTCTTGCGGTTGGCGGTGAACACGCCGTAGCTTTGTTCAGGATCGGGATACGTCTGCTTGCCGAAGAACAGCTTCACCTCCGGGCTGATCTTGAGCTTCAGATCGTCGTTGGCGTAGACGTCCTCGATCGGGAAGAACAGGCGCTCGTCGCGGCCCGCGCTCGCCGGGATCGACACCGCGGCGAGCACGAGACCGATGAGAAGCCGCTTCAAGGCAGCTTCACCACTTCGCCGCGCAGCGCGACGCCTTTGACGAACGCGCCCGAGCCGCACTCGTACTCGGTCTCGCTCACGAAGTCTTCGTTCTTGTAGACGCTCTTGATGTTGATCACGGCGTTGCCGCCTTCCTTGTGCGCGCGCTCCTGGAACGCGATCATCGCGGACAGGAAAGCGCGCTGGCAGCCGGCTTCCTCGTTCTTGCCGAGCGCGTTGGTCTTCTTGTTCGACGTGAACGTGCCGAACTTCTCCTTCGGCGTAGCGTGCTTCTGGTTGCCGAAATAGAACTTGATCGAGCCGTCGAGCTTGTCGTGCGCGTCGCTGGTGCCCATCGCGCTCTCGATCGAGAACTTGACGCGATCGTCCTTGGCCGGCGCGGCGGCGGCGAAGGTGAGGCACAGCAGTGCGGAAACGAGCGCAATCTTCTTCATGGTCAATCTCCCTGGGGGTGAGGGTTACAGCTTCCTGAAAATCAGCGACGTGTTGATGCCGCCGAAGGCGAAATTGTTGTTCATCACGTACTCGCAGTCCAGCGTCATGCCGCCATCGCGGATGTAGCTGAGATCGCCGCAGCGCTCGTCGACATTCTTCAGATTGAGCGTGGGGGCGAACCACTTGCGCTTCATCATCTCGATCGCGAGCCAGGACTCGATCGCGCCGCAGGCGCCGAGCGTGTGGCCGAGATAGCTCTTCATCGAGCTGATCGGCATGCGATTGCCGAACAGCCGGAATGTCGCCTGGGATTCGGCGACGTCGCCGGTGTCGGTGGCGGTGCCGTGCGCGGAGACATAGCCGATCGCGCTCGGGGCCAGTCCCGCTTCCTTCAGCGCGAGCTCCATCGCGACCTGCATCATCTGCGTGTCGGGCTGGGTGGCGTGCTTGCCGTCGGAGTTGGTGCCGTAAGCGACGATCTCGCAATGGATCTTCGCGCCGCGCGCCTTGGCGTGCTCGTAGTCCTCGAGGATCAGCGACGCCGCGCCTTCGCCGATGACGAGCCCGTCGCGATCCTTGTCGAACGGACGCGGCGTAGTTTCCGGCGCGTCGTTCTTCTGGCTGGTCGCGAACAGCGTGTCGAACACGGCCGCCGCTGGCGCGCATTCTTCTTCGGCGCCGCCGGCGACCATCATCGTCTGGCGGCCCGACTTGATCGCTTCGTAGGCGTAGCCGACGCCCTGGCTCCCCGACGTGCACGCCGACGCCGTCGGGATCACGCGGCCCTTCAAGCCGAAGTAGAGGCCGATGTTCACCGCCGCGGTGTGCGTCATGAAGCGCACGTAGGTCGTTGCGTTGAGCTGGTCGGACGTGCCCAGGCCCAGCATCGACGCGAACTCGTTGAGTGCCTCGATGCCGCCCATGCACGAGCCGTACGACACGCCCATCGCGCCGGTCTTGATCTCGGCGTCGTCCTTCAGGCCCGCGTCGATCAGCGCGAGCTCGGTCGCGCGCGTGGCCATGACCGAGACGCGCGACATCGTGCGGGTGTCCTTGCGCGAGTAGTGCTTCGGCGTCTCGAAGTACGGAACAGGTCCGCACAGCTTGGTGTTGAGCTCGGGGTACTTGTCCCAGCCGGGCATGCGGCGGATGCCGGAGCGGCCTTCGCGGAGATTCTTCTCGATCGCCTCGTAGGTGTCGCCCAGCGAGGTGATGCCGGCCATGCCGGTGACGACGACGCGCCGTTCAGCCATGAATCAGCTCAACACAATCCGCCGTTCACAGCGATGACCTGCCGGGTGATGTACGCAGCGCCCGGCGACAGCAGGAAGCTGACCACGGCGGCGACTTCGTCCGGCTCGCCGACGCGGGCGGCGGGAATCATCTTGACCATCTCGTCCAGCGGCAAATCCTGCGTCATGTCGGTCTTGATCAGGCCCGGCGCCACGCAATTGACGGTGATCGCGCGGCCGGCCAATTCCAAGGCGAGCGCCTTGGTCGCGCCGATGATACCCGCCTTCGCGGCGCTGTAGTTCACCTGGCCGCGATTGCCGATGAGGCCCGAGACTGACGCCAGCGTGACGATGCGCCCGCCCTGGCGCTTGCGGATCATCGGCATGATCAGCGGATGCAGCACGTTGAAGAAGCCGTCGAGGTTGGTGCGCATCACCGTGTCCCAGTCCTCCTCGGACAGGGCAGGGAATGCGCCGTCGCGCGCGAGGCCCGCGTTGCAGACGACGCCGTAGTAGGCGCCGTGCGCCTTGACGTCGGCGGTGAGCGCCGCTTCGGCCGCCGCGCGATCGGAGATGTCGAAGCCAAGCGCGCGCACGTCGGCGCCGGCGGCTCTGCATTCGTCGCCGGCCGACGACGCCGCCTCGGGCGTGCGGCCGTGGAGCACGACGTTGTAGCCGTCCTTCGCCAGGCGCAGCGCGATCGCACGGCCGATGCCGCGCGACGAGCCGGTGACCAGCACCCATTTGCGACCTTGATCCGCCGTCACGTGTTCTCTTTTAGGTATGCGTGGACGTCGAGCGGGCGAAACGCCTTGATCTCGCCCCAGGCGAGTTTGCAACCGGACTCATGGATCGCGCAATCGAAGGCATACAGCCGGTCTTCTTCCCAGAGCGTGACGTGGGCCGAGATCTCAAGCGTTGCGCCGATCGGGAAGGCCGCCACGCTCGACTCGTAGCGCCGCGTGCCGATCAGGAAGCCGATGCGCGGCGACTGGCCTTTCTGCAGGAGCTCGATGCCGGAATAGACGCCCATCGCCTGCGCCATGTACTCCAGACCGACCCACGCGGGGACGCCGTCGTCGGCGCAGAACAGCGAGTCACGCCGAATGCGGACGCGACAGCGGACCGCTTCGGCTTCGTAGTCGACGAGCTCGTCGATCAAGAGCATCTCGCCCCGATGCGGCAGGGTCTGCTCGGGCGTATAGGTGAAGCCCGGCTTCAGGCCGATCATCTGGCGCCGAGCGGTGCGGACTCCACCGCGATCGAATAGCCGAACTCGTAGTTCGACAGCCAGAGCTTGCCGCTCCACGGATCGGTGCCGGCGTAGTGCACTTCTTCGTAGAGCTTGCCGCTGCGCTTCACGCGGCGCGTGCCGGCGGTCGGCTCGCCGATCGCATAGGTGCTGTTCTGCGTCGCGGCCTGCAGCGCCGTCAGCGGCCACAGCGCGAGCTGCAGATCGGCGAGCATGCGGCGCGCGTCGATCGCGTCCGGCAGTCCCGGCAGCTTCTCGGTCTTCAGCCGCTCGCCGTCGTAGTCGATGGTGAACAGGCGCACGCCGACCGCATTCAAGCCCACGACCTGCAGATGCGCCTGCGTCACGTCGAGCACGACCGACAGCGTCGCCTCCTGATCGCGGTACGAAACGTTGAGCACCTGTTGCACGGATCGCTCAGTGCCCAGCGTCGACGGCGGCAGCACAGGGAAGATCTCCGGCGCGCTCTGCACGGTCTGCTCGTGCGCGCAGGCACTGAGGAGGATGGCGATGGCAGCGAGCGCGTGGCGCATCACATTCCTTTCTGTACGGCTTGATGCAGCACGTCGAGCCGGTGCAGCGTCTTCGGGCCGGTGTACGGATTGTTCTGATCCCACGCGTAACCCGCGAGCACCGAGCACAGGTGCCGCTTGATGCCAGGATCCTTCTTCTCGTAATAGATGATGTCCTGCAGGCGGCAGTCGTACCAGGTGTCGACGAAGGCGCGGAACGTCTCGACGCCGTAGCGCAGCGGCTCCTCGAACTCCTTCTTCCAGTCGACCGCGCCGCCTTTCAGCTGCTTCTCGACCAGCGGCGCCGCCAGATGCGCCGACTTGAGCGCGATCGTCACGCCGGAGGAGAACACCGGATCGAGGAACTCGGCCGCGTTGCCGAGCAGCGCGAAGCCGTTGCCGGACATCGTCGACACGTTCGCCGAATAGCCTTTCAGCTCGCCGACCGGGCGGAACGGCTTGTGGTTCTTCAACAGCTCACGCAGCTCAGGATCGTCGTTGGTCAGCGCCCACAGCCGCTCTTCGAACGTCTTGCCGCGCGATTCCAGGTGCGCCTGATCGCCGACGACGCCCATCGACGACAGTCCGTTGGAGAACGGGATCAGCCAGAACCAGATGTCGCGGAATTCCGGATGCGTGGTGACGCGGATCTTCTGCCGATCGAAAGCGCCGGAGGGGATGTTGTCGTGGATCTGCGTGTAGTAGGCGATGCGGAACGCCTGATTGGACGGCGACTCGAGCTTGAGCAGGCGCGGCAGCGTGCGGCCGAAGCCGGATGCGTCGAGCACGAACTTCGGGCGATGCTCCTCGAGCTTGCCGTCCTTGTCCTTCGCGGTGATCACCGGTGTGCTGCCTGCAAAATCCGCGGCGACGATCTCGACTTCATAGCGCACCTGCGCGCCCATGCGGATCGCTTCGTTGATCAGGATGTGGTCGAAGTCGGCGCGGATCACCTGATAGGTGAAGCCGTAACCCGGCGAGCTCTTCTGCGCGAAGTTGAACTCGTCGTACTTGCCGCGCCACGCGAAGGCGGCGCCGCTCTTGTACTGGAAATTGGCGGCCTGCACGGCTTCGAGCATGCCGGCCTGGTCGATCAGGACCAGGCTTTGCGCGAGCAGCGACTCGCCGATGGAGAACCGCGGGAATTTCTGCTTTTCGAGGACCAGCACCTTGAAGCCGCGCTGCACCAGCAACGCGGCGGCGACGGAGCCGGAAGGGCCGGCGCCGATGATGAGGACATCAGTCATGGGTCGATCTAGTTATAGGAGGTGAAACGGGCGGCAAGTGTGCCGGAAGCGCAACGGCTTGGGCAACGACGAGCGCCCCAAAGATCCCGATCGCGAGCGTGAGGCCGAAACTGTGGATGAACGGCGTGCCGGAGAACGCGAGCAGGCCGAAGGAAAGCAGCGCGGTGGCGGCGCTCACGAGTACGGCGATCAGGCTCGACAGCGGCGAGCTGCGACCTTCGCGCAGGAAGATCGCGTAGTCGATGCCGATGCCGAGCACGAGGAGCAGCGCGAAGGTCGAGAAGAGATTCACGCTTTGGCCGAGCACACCGAACATCCCGAGCGTGGCGAGACAGGCCGCAGCCGGACTCGCGACGACGCGCAGCGCGCCACTCGCGCCATAGCGCAGGCTGAAGAAGAGAAACACCGCGACGTGCCCGGCCGCGAGCACCCAGAGCATGATCCGCTGATAGCGCCCGAGCAGCTCGCTGATGTCGCCGACCTTGTCGACGACGCGGATGCCGCTCGCGGGATCGGTGAGCGCCTTCAATGCGTCGAGATCGCGGATGCCGCCGAGCGTGACGACGTCGGCTTGCCCGAGCCAGAGATGTCGATACGCCGCTGCAGCGGGACTTGCGAGCCATTGCTGCGGCTCGAGCCGCAGCGTGAGCTGCGATCGCGCTTGCTCGACGCGCGTCTTGATCGCTGCTGCATCGAAGCCGAGCTCGGCGAGGATGCGCGGGTAGAGCCCATTCTCCGAGTACACGGTCTTCGCGAGCAGCTCGGCGTTCTCGTCCTGCGTCTTGCGCGACGGCAGCGCGCGTGTGAGCGCGGCGTACGACGCAATCGCGCCGCGCTCCTTCAGCGCATCGAGCTTCGGTCGCAGCGCTTCTTCGCGCTCGAGCAATTCTTCGGTGCTCGCGCCCTGCACGAGCACGAACTGCGATTCGGTCGCGTTGCCCATCAGCGATCGCACGCGCTTCTCGCCGTCGATGAGGTTCTTCGGCGACGCCTGCATCAGGCGCAGGTCGTTCTCGACCTTGAGGCGCGGGAGTCCGATCGCGGCAATGACGGCGATGACTGCAAGAAAAAGCGTCGGCCTGAAGGCCGACCCACGAGGCATCAAGGCGTGGAGTGCGCGCTCGATCCACGGCCACATCGGCGGCGCTTGCGGCGGGCGCATCAGCGGGAACAGGCACAGCACGCAGCCGCACGCGGTCGCGAGACCGGTCGCGGAGAACGTCGCGATCTGTCGCAGCGCGGGGAAGGGCGTCGCGGCGAGAACAGCGTACGCAACGAGCGCAGTGCCGAGTCCGAGCAGCACGCCCGGCGTGACCTGTCGCAACGCATCCGGACCGGTCCAGCGCTTCGGCACGCGGAACGCGTCGGTGAGGAAATAAGTGGAGTAGTCGGCCGCGACGCCGATCAGGCTCGCGCCGAACACCAGCGTCAGCAGATGCACACGGCCGAACACGAGATGCGAGACCGTGAGCGCCGCGACGACGCCGAGCGCGATCGATCCTGCGGACATCATCACCGGCCGCATCGAGCGATGGACGAAGAGGAGCAGCAGGATCGTGCCGACGAGCGAGACCGTGCCGAAGGTCGCGACTTCCTGATGCGCTTTGCGCGCGGCATACGCCGCGTGCGGCAGCAATCCGGACGAGAGGACTTCGGAGCCGGCCGCGTTTGCTTGCGCAATCGCCGTGTCGAGTGCCGGCGTCGCCTGCTGCTGCACGTCGGTGGCGAACGGGCTGCCGCGCGTCTCCGCGATCACCAGCAGCCAGTGCTTGCCTTCGCCGTCGGTCGCGGGAACGCCGTTGTCGAGGGTGAGCGCGCCGAGCGACGGGACCTGATCGAGCAGGAAATCGCTGAACAGGCCGAGCGGATCCTCGGCGATCGGCACCGGACGTAGCAGGCTCGCCGGCGTGTAGATCGCGCGCCGCGCATCGTTGAGCACGGATTCCGGATCGGATCGCAATCGCTCGCCGTCGCGCGCCGACAGCAAGACCGTCTGGAACGGTCGATACGCATCGATCGTATCGGCCAGCCGCGATTGCACTTCGAGCTGGACGTCGGCGAAGGCGGGAGATTCGCGCAGCGATGCGGCGAAATTGCCGGCGGCCTTGCGGGCAATGGTTCCGTCGGCGGCGCCGATCAGGAACAGCGTCTTGCGACCGGCTTGCTCGGAGAACTCGCGCAGGGCGAGATCGACGCCCGGGTCGTGCTGGTCCTTGGGCAGGAGCGCGAGGAGGTCGGTCTCGAGCTGCAGGCACGGACGTACATCGAGGAGGAAGAACGCGACCAGCGCCGCCATCAGCGCGGCCCAGGCGGCGAAGCGCAGGCGCAGGGTCATGTCACGTAACTGTAAAGGAGCGGAGGCATGCTGCGCGCGCTACAAAACCAGGGCGAGGGATACAGCATGAAAAAGATTTATGGCGCTGCGGCGATGGCCGCGGCATTGCTTTCGGGTTGCGCCACCAAGGGTGCGTGGATGGGCGCGGAGGCGGAGAAGGCCTACGACAAGGACCTCGAGGTCCAGCGTCTCGCGTCGATCCTCAACAACGACGACTACTACGAGATCCACAAGGACGGCCGGCTACGTGATCTCCGACGCGAAGGACTACAAGAACTTCGTCAAGCTCGGCGAGATGCCGCTTGCGGTCACCAAGTTCGGCGCCGGTCCCAACGGCGAGACGGTGAAGATGTCGCTCACCAAGAACGAGACCAAGGGCATGGAGAAGAAGGCCGGGTTCCGCGGCGGCGCCCAGAACCTGTACGAAGGCACCGTCGAAGGCTTGAACAAGGGCTTCTTCGGCTTCGTGATGACCGGCGACCACTACTACGTGTTCGACAACTGGAATCAGCTCGCGAGCTTCCGCAAGTCCGGTCAGATGACGACTGCCGACAGCGGCACGGCGCCCGATGGCAAGCCGGTAAGCTACGCGTTCACGTCGACCGAGCTCGAGAAGCGCTTCCAGGACCTCAACGCGCAATAACCTCGTCATTCCCGCGAAGGCGGGAATCCAGTTTTGAACGGGGTCCCCGCCTTCGCGGGGACGACGAACATTACAGCGCCCGCTCCGGAAAATCCGTGAACACGCCGTCGGCGCCGAGCTTGCGCATCTGCGCGATCTCGTCGGGCTCGTTGACCGTGTAGACGTAGACCTTCATGCCGCGCGCTTTGGCATCGGCGATGAGCTGCGGGTCGGCGAACTCCTCGGAGATGTTGAGGGCCTGCGCCGACAGCTCGCCGGCTTCCGCGGCCCATTCGAGCGGCACGCCGCACAGGAGCACGCCGATCGGGATCTCCGGCGCCGCCTGCCGGAAGATCTCGAGCTCGGGCAGATGGAACGACGAGACCAGGAATTGCTCGGGCTTCCAGCCGTCGGCGAGGTAGCGGCGCAACAGCTCCGCGGTGGCCTCGCCGGTGCCGCCGGGCGTCTTCAATTCGACGTTGATCGGCACGCGCTGATCGACCAGATCGATGACCTCGTCGAGCGTGGGCACCTGCTGGCCGAGTCCCGCGTCCAGCCCGCGGATGTAGTCGAAGCTGCGATCGGCGACGCGGCCGCTGCCGTTGGTGGTGCGCTCGAGCCGCAGATCGTGGATCACCAGGAGCGCGCCCGACGGATGCTGCTGCACGTCGAGCTCGACCATCTGCGCGCCGAGACGGATCGCGGTATCGAACGACAGCAGCGTGTTCTCCGGCGCGTGACCGCGCGCGCCGCGATGACCGATGGAGAGGAATCGGTCGGCGGGCATGACGGTTACTTCGCCGGCACGGTGAGGATCTTCATCGTGTTGGTGCCGCCGGCCTGGCCGGTGAAGTCGCCCTTGGTCGTCAGCACGCGCGCGCCCGGCTTCAGCGCGCCGGTGTCGCGCAACAGCGCGAGCGCTTCCTCGGTCGGCTTCTGCGCTTCGAGCGAGCTTGGCGTGAATGCGATCGGGAACACGCCGCGGCAGAGCGCCATGCGCCGGCGCGTGCGCTCGTGGCGGGTCATCGCGTAGATCGGGATCTGCGTTTCGGTGCGTGACATCAGGAGCGCGGTCGAGCCCGACTCGGTCAACGCGATGATCGCCTCGGCGTGCATGTGGTACGCGGTCCAGGTCGTCGCCATCGCGATCGCCTCGTCGGTGCGCGCGAAGTGCGTCGCGATCTGCGCCATCGAGCGGATCGGCGGCTTGGTGCTCTCGGCGCCGATGCACACGCGCGACATCGCCTCGACGACCTTCACCGGATATTTTCCGGTCGCGGTCTCCGCCGAGAGCATCACCGCGTCGGTGCCGTCCATCACCGCGTTGGCGACGTCGAGCACCTCCGCGCGCGTCGGGATCGGATTGGCGATCATCGACTCCATCATCTGCGTCGCGGTGATCACCAGCCGGTTCTGCTCGCGCGCCATCGCGATGATCCGCTTCTGCCAGCCGGGGAGCTCGGCGTCGCCGATCTCCACGCCGAGATCGCCGCGCGCGACCATCACGACGTCGGAGGCGCCGATGATCGCGTCGAGGTCGCGCAGCGCTTCGGCGCGCTCGATCTTCGCGCACAGCGCGGCGTGCCCGCCGGCGTCGCGCACGAGCTGACGCGCTTCGTGCATGTCGGCCGCGGTGCGCGGGAACGACACGGCGATGAAATCGGCGGCGAGCGCGCAGGCGTGGCGCAGATCGGCGCGATCCTTGTCGGTCAGCGCGGCCGCGGAGAGTCCGCCGCCAAGCTTATTGATGCCCTTGCGATTCGACAGGATGCCGCCGATGACGACGGTCGTGTAGATGCGCGTGCCGTCGACCTTCTCGACGCGCAGCGTGATCGCGCCGTCGTTGAGCAGCAGCGTGTCGCCGGGCACGGTATCGCGCGGCAGGAGCTCGTAGGCGCAGCCGACGCCATGCACGTCGCCGGCGTTGGCGCCCATCGCGGTGTCGAGCAGGAAGCTCGCGCCCTCCACGAGCTCGACGGGGCCGGCGGCGAACGATTCGATGCGGATCTTCGGGCCCTGCAGGTCGGCGAGCACGCCGACGTCGCGGCCGAGCTCGGCGGCCGCCTTGCGCACGTCGTCGGCACGGCGGGCGTGATCCTCGGCCTTGCCGTGCGAGAAATTGAGCCGGACCACGTCGACGCCGGCGGCGATGAGCTTGCGCAGGGTTCGCGGATCGTCGGTGGCGGGTCCGAGGGTCGCGACGATCTTGGTGCGGCGTGACATTTTGTTATTCGGGGGCCAAACAGGCCGGATTCAGCTTCGATTAAGCTTAGCGCCCGAAGATGAAAGTTGCTTGAGCCGCGCTCCGCGCGCGACCTGCGGGAAGGAGAATCCAATGTCGAGAACCATCGTCCAGGCTTGCGCCGCGCTGCTTGCGTACGCGCTGATCCCCACTGCGTTCGCCGATGACGTGAAGGCAAGCAGTGGCGGCGGCGACAGCGCGCGCGACATCTTCTACACGGGCATCTACGCCGAGCGCGTGACGACCGGCTTCGACGGCATCGGCGCGGCGATCAATCTCAACGGCGTCGCCGGCGCGCGCATCCCGACCATCGATTGGATCGGCGCGGAGCTCGCGATCGGTTCGACCATCATTCCCGGAAAGAACGACAACCCGAGCGGCGGCATCCTCGGCAAGGTCGATTGCATCGGCGGCGTGCCGAACGTGCCGCCGGGCTGCACGATCCCGGGCGGCGGTGGCGGTGGCGGCGGGAACAGCAACGCGCCCCCCGGCAGCGAAGGCGATTTCGGGATGACGACCATCGCCATCCAGCTCGCGCTGCGCAGTCCCGGCCGCTTCTACGCGACGGGCAAGTTCGGCTATCGCTATCTGATCACCACGTTCAACGAGCTGGACGACAAGCGCAGCGGCACGCAGTGGAGCGGTGGTCTTGGCTGGCGCTGGGGGCAGACGCTTTCCGGCGTGGAGATCATGTATACCGACTATGGCGCGCAGCTCCACGGCATCAACGTCGGCATCGTCTACGGATTCGGCGGTCATTACTAAGTGACGACGTTCGGCACGCCGCTCACCGACGGCGCGACCCGGATCCTGCTGCTCGGCTCGGGCGAGCTCGGCAAGGAAGTCGTCATCGAGGCGCAGCGCTTCGGCTGCGAGTGCATCGCGGTCGATCGCTATGAGAATGCGCCGGCGATGCAGGTCGCGCATCGCTCCCACGTGATCAAGATGCTCGACGGCGCCGAGATCCGGCGCGTGGTCGAGAAAGAGAAGCCGCACTTCATCGTCCCCGAGATCGAGGCGATCCACACGCCGACGCTGATCGAGCTCGAGCGCGAGGGCTACACGGTGATGCCGACCGCGCGCGCCGCGCGCCTGACGATGGATCGCGAAGGCATCCGCCGTCTCGCCGCGGAAGAATTGAAATTGCCGACGTCGCCGTATCGCTTCGCGGGCAACGAAGCCGATTATCGCGCGGCGGTGCAGGCGATCGGCACGCCCTGCGTGGTGAAGCCGGTGATGTCGTCCTCGGGGAAAGGGCAGTCGACAGTGGAAAGCGCCGACGACATCGGCGAAGCCTGGGAGTACGCGCAGTCCGGCGGACGCACCGGCGCCGGTCGCGTGATCGTCGAGGGCTTCATCGAGTTCGACTACGAGATCACGATGCTGACCGTGCGCCACGCGGGCGGCACCAGCTTCTGTCCGCCGATCGGGCATCTGCAGATCGACGGCGACTATCGCGAGTCCTGGCAGCCGCATCCGATGAGCGAGCGTGCGTTGAAGCGCTCGCAGGAGATCGCGAAGATCATCACGGACAATCTCGGCGGGCGCGGCATCTTCGGCGTCGAGCTGTTCGTCAAAGGCGACGACGTGATCTTCAGCGAAGTCTCGCCGCGACCGCACGACACCGGGCTCGTCACGCTGATCTCGCAGGATCTCTCCGAGTTCGCGCTGCACGTCCGCGCGATCCTTGGACTGCCGATCCCGAGCATCCGGCAGCGCGGACCTTCCGCGTCGTGCGCGATCCTGATCGAAGCCGATCGCAAGGCCCCGAAGTTCTCCGGCGCCGATGCCGCTCTGCGCGAGCCCGACACGATGCTGCGGCTGTTCGGCAAGCCCGAGATCGCCGGCAAGCGGCGCATGGGCGTGGCGCTCGCGATCGATTCGGATCTCGAGGCGGCGAGGGCGAAGGCGCGCCGCTCTGCGAGCGCGGTCACACTCGCGTAAGACTTCGCGGAACTTTTTCGCAGAACGCCAAGCCTGAACTCCTGAGGGCCGCGACGGTCGCGGCCGCCCACAGGGAGATTTACCCATGAAGCACTGGAAGCTGCTGTGTGCAGTGGCGTCGGCTTTTGCCGTGCAAGGCGTGGCCCACGCCGGACTGCTCGGGCCCATCGAGAACCAGTACATCGTCGTGCTGAAGTCGAAGACGCTGCCGGGACCCGCGGCGGTGCGACCCGTCGCGCAGAACCTGCTCGGGCGCGTCGGCGGCGGCGATCTGCTCTGGGTTTACGGGAATTCGTTGAACGGCTTTGCGGTGCGCATCCCGGCGGTCGCCGCCGCGGCGCTCGCGGACAATCCGCTGGTCGCGTACGTCGAGCAGGATCAGAATTTCCAGCTCGTCACCACGCAAACCAATCCGCCGTCGTGGGGCCTCGACCGCATCGACCAGGCGGCGCTGCCGCTCAATCAGATGTACACGTACGGCGGCACCGGAGCCGGCGTGAAGGTGTACGACATCGATACCGGCTTGCGCTCCACGCACACGGACTTCGCCGGTCGCGTGTTGCCCGGCCGCAACTTCGCGAGCAAGGGCACGGGCTTCCTCTGCGTGAACTTCGGTTTTAATTGCCCCGCGGCGAATCCGACCGACACCAGCGACTGCAACGGCCACGGCACGCACACCGCGGGTACCGCGGTGGGCACGACCTACGGCGTCGCCAAGGGCGCGAAGATCGTTCCCGTCAGCGTGTTCGGCTGTGGCAACTCCACTGCGACCTCGACGATCATCGCCGGCGTCGATTGGGCGACGGGTGATCACCAGGCCGGCCAGCCGGCAGCCGCGAACATGAGTCTGGGCGGCGCGGCGTCGGCGGCGATGGACACGGCAGTGCAGAACCTGATCAACGACGGCGTCACCGTCGCTGTTGCGGCAGGCAACGACAGCGGCGGCGATGCGTGCGGGACGTCGCCGGCCGACGTGCCGGGCGCGATCACGGTCGGATCGACCGACAGCAACGACGCACGCTCGTCGTTCTCCAACATCGGCACCTGCGTGGACCTGTTCGCGCCCGGTGGCAGCATCACCTCGACTTGGAACACGAGCG
This sequence comes from Nevskiaceae bacterium, assembly GCA_035650495.1. Taxonomy (GTDB): domain Bacteria; phylum Pseudomonadota; class Gammaproteobacteria; order Nevskiales; family Nevskiaceae; genus DASRHK01. The sequence goes on from DASRHK010000132.1 coordinate 21,542, forward strand.
ACACGGCGAGCAACACGATCAGCGGCACGTCGATGGCGACGCCGCACGTGACGGGCGCCGCCGCGCGCTATCTCGCGGCGAATCCGACTGCGACGCCGGCGCAGGTGCAGAGCGCGATCGTCGCCGCGGCGACGACGGGCGTGGTCGGCAATCCCGGTGCCGGATCGCCGAACCGGCTCCTCTTCGTGAGCCCCACAGGGCCCTGATTCAAGGAAGATCCGCGGGGACGGGCCTTCGGGCCCGTTCTTGCCTTGTAGGCTGATTCCTACAGGTCGGTAGGAGATTTGCCATCGCGGCTGGCGTCTCGCCCACGCGACAATCGGGCAGGGCCTCGGGGGAGGCCGCATCACGGACAGGGACAGTCGATGCGCATTGCGCACCTCGCGTACGGACGCGACAACAATTTCAACCTCCTGCGACTCGTCGCCGCGTGCATGGTGATCTACGCGCATGCACACACGATCGCGCAGGGCTTCGTCGACGGGATCCCGAACTGGTCGGGCGACGCGCTCTACGACCTGACCGGCATGGATTCGGGCCGCATCGCCGTGCAGGTGTTCTTCATCATGAGCGGCTTCCTGGTTGCGCAGAGCGTGACCCGCAGCGGCTCGCTCAAGGAATTCTTCATCGCCCGCGCGTTGCGCCTGATGCCGGCGCTGATCATGGCGGTGCTGGTGTGCGTGTTCGTGATCGGCCTGTGCTTCACGACGAAGTCGGCGTCCCAGTACCTCGTCAGCGGCGAGGTCAAGCACTTCCTCTTCTATAACCTCGCGCTGATGAACAACCCGCCGGCCCAGTTCCTGCCGGGCGTGTTCGAGCAGCTGCCGTACGACCATGTTGTGAATGGATCGCTGTGGACGCTGCCGTGGGAAGCGCTGATGTACGTGACGCTCGCGGGACTGTTCGCGATCGGCCTGCTGCAGCGGCGCCTGGCGGTCGCGATCGGCTTCGCTGCGGTCTTCGTCGCGTTCTGCTTCAGCCGGGAGAACCTGTTGCCCATGGTGAAGTACCTCCCGCTCGCAGTCGCCTTCACGAGCTTCTTTTTCCTCGGGGTGCTCGCGTGGCTGTATCGCGACCGCATCTCGATGTCGGGAACGACGGTGACGATCGCGGTGGTGCTGCTCCTCGCCTCGCTCCTGCTGTTCAAGGCATCCGTGCTCGTGCGCAGCGCCTATCCATTCTTGCTGGCCTACTCCGCGCTGGGCGTCGCGCTCGTGCCTGGCGGCGCGATCCGCGGCTTCAACCGGATGGGCGACTACTCCTACGGCGTCTACGTCTACGGCTTCCCGCTGCAGCAGTCGCTGATGGCGCTGCATCCGGAATACACCGCGCTGCAGGTCGGCTTCTACGGGCTGGCGCTGGTGCTGCTGCTGGCGGTGCCCTCGTGGCATCTGCTGGAGAAGCCGATGCTGTCCTTGAAGAAGTACGGTCGCAGCCGCGCCGCGATCGGCTACACTGCGGCCAGAGCCACTTCCTGACCCGAAAAGCGCATGCGCCGCGCGCTGGCCGACTGGCTGGCCGGCCGTGACAACAACTTCAACCTGATCCGGGCGATCGCCGCATCGCTCGTCATCTATTCGCACAGCTTCGCGTTCAAGCTCGGCTACGACGCGCGCGGCCAGGCGCATCACGAAGGCGACTTCCTGTTCGACTTCGCGCATCTGGAGTCGGGCAAGTTCGCCGTGCAGGTGTTCTTCGCGATCAGCGGCTTCCTCGTCGCGCAGAGCTGGGAGAACAGCGCGACCTGGCGACGCTTCGCCGCCGCGCGCGTGCTGCGCATCTTCCCGGGTCTCGTCGCCTGCCTGCTGCTGCTCGCGTTCGTGCTCGGTCCGGCGTTCACCACCTTGCCGATCGGCGACTACCTCACGCATCCGCGCGTCTACAGCTTCATCGCGGTGGACGCGACGCTGCTGCGCATCCAGCTGCAGTACTGCCTGCCGGGCGTGCTGGAGAACACGTTCGGCGGCTGCGCGCTCAACGTGCCGCACTGGACGCTGCCCTGGGAAGTGATGATGTACATCTCGCTCGGGACGCTCGGCGTCCTCGGCGTGCTCGCGCGGCGCGGCCTGGTGCTCGCCGCGAGCATCGCCATGCTGATCGCGTTCCGCGTCGGCGCCGACGTCCTGCAGATCCAGGACTGGCGCCTGATCTATCCGATCTCGTTCGGATGCTTCTTCTATTCGGGGACGCTCCTCTGGCTCTATCGCGATCGCGTGCCGCTCGATGCGCGCACGCTCGTCGTGGCCGTCATCGTGCTGATCGTCGCGATGGGAACCATGCACACCCATGCGATCGGACGCTGGCTCTACATCCCGCTGCTCGCGTACTGCGTGCTCGGGCTTGCGCTGGTGCCGGCCGGGCCGGTCCGCGCCTACAACCGCTTCGGCGATTACTCGTACGGCATCTACATCTATGGCTACGCGGCACAGCAGGTCGTGATGCAGCTGCTGCCGCAGCTGTCCGCCAATGGCCTGACGCTGGTTTCGATCGCAGCGGTCCTCGTGGTGGCGGTGCCGTCGTGGCACTTCCTCGAAAAGCCCGTGCTGCGCCTGAAAGGTCGGGCCGAAAGGCGGGAACCCGTCCCGGCCGGCGCGCCTCAAATGTGACATGAGGAACTGGAAGATCCTGCTGCTCGTGGCCGGCGTCGCCCTGACGGCGAGCTGCGCCCAGGATCGGGGCCGCCCGGGTGTCGCGTCGCGTGCCTTCGATTGCTACGACTGGTGGCCGTACGTCTATTCGGCGCCGATGGACTGCTGGTACGGGCCGCACGCCTGGTACGACCCGGGCTATTTCTATTACCAGCCGTACCCGGCGTACTCGTACGGCGCCCCCATCGGCGCGGGCCCCGGTCGCGTGGCCCCGCGGGTGGAGCGTCCGCGACCGCTGGCAGGGCGTGAGCGGCGTCCGCTCGAAGGGCCCGAACCGGACGCGCTGCCGGTGCCGATCCCACGCCCGCCGCGCACATTGCCGCCCTGACGCAGGACCAACGGAACACCGGCAAGTCGCGTAGAATGCGCGCCCTCGCGCGGGGTTCCCCCGCCAGCTCCCGGTAGCGCTTCGTGATTCAGAATCTCCGCAACATCGCCATCATCGCCCACGTCGATCATGGCAAGACCACGCTGGTCGACAAGCTCCTGCGCCAGTCCGGCACCCTCGAGGAGCGCACCGATCTCGGCACGCGGCTGATGGACTCCAACCCGCTGGAGCGCGAGCGCGGCATCACCATCCTCGCCAAGAACACGGCGATCCGCTGGACCGATCCGCGCAACAATCAGCAGTACCGCATCAACATCGTCGACACGCCCGGGCACGCCGACTTCGGCGGCGAAGTCGAGCGCGTGCTGTCGATGGTCGACTCGGTATTGCTGCTCGTCGACGCGGTCGACGGCCCGATGCCGCAGACGCGCTTCGTCACGCAGAAGGCCTTCAACATGGGCCTGCATCCGATCCTCGTGGTCAACAAGATCGACCGCCCCGGCGCGCGCCCGCACTGGGTGATCGACCAGGTGTTCGATCTGTTCGACAAGCTCGGCGCGACCGACGCGCAGCTCGACTTCCCGATCGTCTACGCCTCGGCGCTGAACGGCTACGCCGACTTCGACGCCGCCGCGCGCGAAGGCGACATGACGCCGCTGTTCCAGACCATCATCGACAAGGTGCCGGCGCCCGACGTCGACGTCGACGGCCCGTTCCAGATGCAGATCACCTCGCTCGCGTACTCGAGCTACGTTGGCGTCATCGGCACCGGCCGCATCAAGCGCGGCACGATCAAGACCAATAGCCCGGTTGCGGTCGTCGGCCGCGACGGCTCGCAGCGCAACGCGAAGGTGCTGCAGGTGCTCGGCTTCATGGGGCTGGAGCGCACCGAAGTACCGCAGGCGCAGGCCGGCGACATCGTCGCGCTCACCGGCATCGAGGACCTCGGCATCTCCGAGACGGTGTGCGATCCGAAGAGCGTCGAAGGCTTGCCGACGCTGCAGGTCGACGAGCCGACCATGAGCATGACCTTCGAGGTGAACAAGTCGCCGTTCGCCGGCAAAGAAGGCAAGTTCGTCACGTCGCGCCAGATCGGCGAGCGCCTCGAGCGCGAATTGAAGACCAACGTCGCGCTGCGTGTGGAACCGACCGACAGCCCCGATCAATTCAAGGTGTCGGGCCGCGGCTTGCTGCATCTCGGAATTCTTCTGGAGAACATGCGCCGCGAAGGCTACGAAGTCGCCGTGTCGCGTCCTCACGTGATCCTGAAGGAGATCAACGGACAGACCTGCGAGCCGTACGAATTGCTCGTCGCCGACGTCGAGGACAAGGATCAGGGCGGCGTCATCACCGGGCTCGCCGAGCGCGGTGGCCAGATGAAGAACATGGTGCCCGACGGCAAGGGCCGCGTGCGCCTCGAGTACTCGATCCCGACGCGCGGGCTGATCGGCTTCCAGACCGAGTTCATGTCGATGACCTCGGGCACCGGTCTGCTGTTCCACAACTTCGATCACTACGGTCCGAAGGTGGAGAGCGACGTCGGCCAACGCCACAACGGCGTGCTGATCGCCAACGAGCCGGGCATGGCGGCGGCTTACGCGCTGTTCAACCTGCAGGATCGCGGCCGTCTCATGTGCGAGCACGGCGACAACGTCTACATGGGCCAGATCGTCGGCATCCACTCGCGCGACAACGATCTCGTGGTCAACGTGATCAAGGGCAAGAAGCTCACCAACATCCGCGCGGCCGGCGCCGACGAGAAGCTGATCATGACGCCGCCGGTGAAGTTCTCGCTCGAGCAGGCGCTCGAGTTCATCAACGAGGACGAGCTGGTCGAGCTCACGCCGCAATCGATCCGCATCCGCAAGCGCTTCCTGACCGAGCACGAGCGCAAGAGAGCCGAAAAAGTAGAAGCCTGATGCGCGGTGTGGCAGCGTGATGCGATGAAGCAACACGCTGCCCTGATCGCGGCACTCGCGCTGCTGGCGGCGCCCTATGCGATCTGGAGCTTCAGCGGCCAGCCGGCGCATCTCGGCGATGATCCGCTGGACTACCTGATGATGGCGCGTCACTACGCGCCCTATTGGCCGCACGATGCCGTGCTCGCCCAGTTCGCGGCGCAGAGCCGCTTCCCGCCGCTATATCCGCTGATCCTCGCTTTCACCGGCGGGGCGGCGAACTTCTATGCGGCGCACGAGATCACCACTGCGCTGCTCTTCCTCGCCGTCGTCGCGCTCTACGCATGGCTGCGGATCGAGCGGGTCGCGTCGGCAGGCGCGGCGGCGATCGCCCTGCTCACGCTGCTGCTGCCGTCGACCTGGCTGCTCGCGCTGTCGACGCAATCGGAGTTTGCGTATCTCGCCTTCAGCGCGCTGGCGCTCACGGCGTTCGCGCTGCATCGGCGGGATGGCGCTGCTCGCATGTTGTATCTCGCTGCGGCTGCGACGGCTGCTGCCGTTCTCACCCGCACGATCGGCATCGCGCTGCTTCCCCCGTTGCTGCTGTCGCTCCTGCAGCGACGTGATCGGCAAGGCCTGATTGCGCTCGCCATCGCGCTGGCGCCGGCCCTCGTCTGGCACGTGGCTCACCGCCCGCAGGTCGGCTACGACGCGGCGCTGTCGATCTACTATGGCAAGGACTTCCTGCGGCATCTCGCCCCGCAGGTCCTCAACGAAGCGCTGACCCTGCGCCAGGCGCTCAGCGAGGACCTGTCGCGCTGGAACACGCTGCAGCGCTTCTGCGATCTGCTCGCGATCGTGATTATCGCGATCAACGTGCGGCGCGCGCTTCGGCTGCACGCGGACGCGGTCTATGCGCTGGGCTTCCTCGGGATCCTGCTCGTCTGGCCATATCCCGAAGTCGCCGGGCGGCTGCTCTGGCCGATCCTGCCGATCGGCCTCGGGCAGATCATGATCGCGATCGGCGGACTGGCCGACGCGCGGCCAGGCTGGGGCGTGCGCTCGCTCGTGGCCGCGGGCTACGTGGCTGCGATCGTGATGATCGTGCTGCCGACGTTGGCATTCCTGGCAGAGCGCTATCGCACGCCGTCGCTCTCCGGGATCGAGGACGTGAATCGCTATGAGACCTGGTACGCGATCGATCCGGTCGCGGCGGAGAATCGCGTCATCTCGATCCGCGGCCTGATGCATGCCATGGCCGATGTCGCGAATGACGTGCCGTCCGGCGAATGCGTGATCAGCGTGCAGCCAGAGGACGTGACCTGGTTCTCCGGACGCCTCGGCGTGCCGCCGCCGCCGGATGCGATCCCGAGCCCGCGCTTCGAGGAACGGCTGCTCGCGACGGGCTGCCGTTACCTGTTCATGTACAGCGCGTCACACCCGATGTTCCCGATGTTGCACCCGCTGCATCGGGTGAAAGACCGCGTCGACGTACTGGAGATCTCAGTGATCGACGGCCTCACCCCTGAGGACAAGAAGACTGTCGCTGTCACCGCGCGCTTGCGCTGAGGCTCAACTCCGTTTCGATCGCGCCGGCGTCGCTAGAGTGAAGCCATTGACGCGCGAGTTCGGGTCGAGGCGCCTACGGGCTGGCGCGGTCGTCGCGCGATCTCATCGCGCGCACGAAATCCTCCAGCCGCCGTCCGGCTTCGTCGGGGTACGCGCGTCCGGTGACGAGCGCGCTTTCGATGCGATCGAGCCGGAAGTTGCGGAAGTCGACGCGCAGCTCGCACCACGCCGCGAGCGTCCAGGTGCTGCCCCAGTAGTACAAGCCGAGCGGCCACACGTGCCGCGTGCTCGCCGATTCCTTGCCGTCGCGATAGTCGAGCAGCGCGACTTCGCGCCGCGCGATCGCATGGCGAAGCGTGTCGAGCGTGTCGCCGAAATTCTTCGGCGCGAAGGACAGCGCGTAGAGACGCGTACGTTCCAGCGCGACCCGCTTTTCCGGCGGCAGCGCGGTCGAGATCTTCGCGAGCGCGAGCTCCGCCGCCTTGGCCAGCTCGGGGCTCGCCCACGACTGCACCATGCGCGCGCCGGCGACCAGCGCTTCGATCTCGTCGTAGGAGAACATCAGCGGCGGCAGATCGAAGTCGGGGCGCAATCGATAGCCGACACCGGCCTCGCCCTCGATCGGCACGCCGGTGAGCGTGAGGTCGCGGATGTCGCGATAGACGCTTCGCTGCGAGACATCGAGATAGCCCGCCAGCTGGGCCGCCGTCGTCAGACGGCGACCCCGCAGGTACTGCACGATCTGGAAGAGGCGATCGGCTCGGCGCACGCGGCTTAGTAGAAGAACTGCTCCGAGACAATCTTGCCACCGGCCACGCGATACACGCCGATGTCCTCGAGCTCGATGCGGCCGCGTCCCTTCATCGTGCAGTCGAGCGCGAACGATACGGTGAAGAAATCGCCGGCGATCATCGGATCCGACGTGTGCGCCGCGTGGACGGCCTCGAGCTGCTCGTCGAAGCGCTTGCCCTTGTCGAGGATCGCGACCAGTCCCTTGACCTCGCGCGGCGAGCCCGGCATCTCGCGCGGCTCGACGCTGACCGCGTCCTTGGCGTAGAGCTCCTTCTGCGCTTCAGCGCTCTTGCCCGCGCGGCAGAGCTCGACGAGGCGCTTGGCGACTTGCTGGGTGTTCATGGCGTCACTCCTGGCTGATGGAAAGGAGGCGCCATCGTGCGCGCGGCCTGCTGACAGCGTTCTGTCAGCAGCGTGTCAGCGGTGACGTCGGCGCAGTGCGGCGAGCCAGGCTCGCGCGAGCACCGCGCCGAGCGCGCTCACGGCTGGATTGCGCAGGAGCGGCGCGAGGAAGCGATCGAAGCGCGCGAGCGTTTTCAGCTCGCCATCGTTGCGCAGCACGTCGCGTCGATAAGCGAGCTGCCAGGCATTGTCGCGGATGAAGGCGCCGATCTTCAGCAGCAGCGCCGCGCGCTTCCGGATCGGCAGCGCTGCGAGGTAGCGCTCGATCGCGTCGACCTGCGGCTTGAGATCGAGCCGGCCGTCGGCGCTCGCGTAGACCTTCGGCGCGTTCGCGAAGAAATCGTCGGCGCCGGCCGAGTACAGGCCCATGATCAGCGCCATCAGGGAATAGCGCTCGACGACGCCTTCGGTCTCGAACCGGCGCGCGGAGGTGTGCAGCTCGCCGGGCAGGACGATCCATTCGCCTTGGTCAGCGATTTTCGCCGCGATGCGCTGATCCTCGAGGAACGGCAAGCGCTCGTCGAAGCCGCCGAGCGCGTCGAAGAACGACCGCGCGAGCAGCAATCCCTGATCGCCGTTGATCGTGTTGGCGCGATTGAGCCGCGTCTTGCCTTCGAGATAGCGATAGAACGCCGCGTGTTGCGGCGAGGTTCCGGTGAAGCGCAGCGGAAAATGTCCTGCGACCCGATCGCGTCCGCGCAGCGCGGCGAGGGCATCGGCCAGCAAGCGAGGCGATTCGATTCTTGAATCCGCGTGAAGGAAGAGGAGATGCGTTCCGCTCGCGGCGCGCGCCCCGGCGTTCATCTGCTTGCCGCGGCCGCGCTCGCTGCTGACGACCTTCGCGCCGCCGTCGCGCGCGACTCGCGTGGTGTCGTCGGAGGATCCGCCGTCGGCGACGATGACCTCGCGCTCGACGTCGCGCTGCGCGGCGAGATCAGCGAGCAGCGATGGCAGCGCCCGCGCTTCGTTCAGCGCCGGGATGACGATCGATAGACGCTCGCTCAGGCGGGGGCTGTCGCTGCGGCTTCGTCAGCGAGGCTGGCCCGCGTGCCGCGTGCCTGCTCTGCCAGAAAGTCGGCGATGTGCGGCTCGGCCCAGGAGACGGGGCGGCCGCGCGCATCCGCAGCGACGAAGCCGACGTGGCCGCCGAAGCGCGACAGCTCCAGCGTCACGTCCGGCGCGAGCTCGGTCGCGCCCGGAACGATGTCCGCGGTCATGAACGGATCGTCCAGCGCGTGGAGGATCAGCGTCGGGCGGCGGATGTGGCGCAGGAATTGGCCGTTCGAGCTTCTGGTGTAGTAGTCGAGCGCGTCGGTGAAACCGTTGAGCGGCGCGGTCGAGGCGTCGTCATATTCGATGAAGTCGCGTGCCCGCAGCGCAGCGACGAGATCGAGCCCCGGCGGATGCGGCTTGCCGTGGAATTTCGTCTTGAGGAAGCGCTTCAGGCGACGCAGCATGTGGTTCTGATACAGCCGCGCGACGCCGCGCGACAGGTGCAGCGCGCATTCGTGCAGGCGGAACGGCGCGGAGACGGCGACCGCGGCCGACAGGGGCGAGCGCGCGCCGTCTTCGCCGAGGCACTTGAGCAGCACGTTGCCGCCGAGCGACCAGCCGATCGCGTAGAGCGGCGTCTGCGGCTCCCGGCGCTTCAGCACGGCGAGCACTTCGCGCAGGTCGTGGCTCGCGCCGTGGTGATAGCTCTGGGGCAGGAGATTGGGCTCCCCGCCCGCGCCGCGCTGCAGGAACAGCACGCAGCGGAAGCCGCGCCGCATCAGCTGCTGCGCGGTGCCGCGCAGGTAGTTCGATTCGAAGTCGCCCGACAGGCCGTGGATCAGCACGACGCGCGGGCCGGTGCCCTCGCCAGCGAAGCCCAGGTCGACGAAGTCGCCGTCCGCGAGCGTGAGCCGCTCGGTCCGCAGCGACAGCGCGGGCTGCGGGCGGATGAGGCTCGCGTAGATGGTTTGCGCGTGCGCGGAGCGCAGCAGCGGATGCGGTCGGAAGGCGCTATCGACGATACGGCCGTGCTTCATGCGGGTATTTTGCTAGGATTCGGGCCTTCGCTACACAGACCCACATGCCCGCAGACCCGTTCCCCGCTAGCGACGCACCCGCATGAGTGGCGTCGTTGTGATCGACGACCGCGAGGACTGGCCGGTCGACATCCCGGGCGTCGAAGTGGTCACCGCCTGGGAATACCTCACGCAGGAAGAGCACACGCGCAATCGCGGCGCGCGCATCTACAACCTCTGCCGCGAGCTCGAATACCAGAGCACCGGTTACTACGTGTCGCTGCTCGCCGGCGCGCGCGGACACAAGGTCCTGCCCGACATCACGACGGTCCAGGACCTGAAGCTCGCGGAAAGCCCGCGCGTGCTCAACGACGAAGTCGAGGAATGGGTCCAGCGCAGCCTCGCGCGCATCGGCTCCGCCGAGTACATCCTCAACGTCTATTTCGGCCAGACGCAGGCCAAGCGCCACGAGCGATTGGCGCGCGCGCTGTTCAACCTGTTCCCGGCGCCGCTGCTCAACGCCAAGTTCGTGCATCAGGGCGGCGACTGGCGCGTCACCGTGCTCGGCCCGATGGCGTTGGGCGAAGTGCCGCAGTCGCATTACGACTTCATGTTGAACGCGGCGCGCGAATATTTCGCCCGGCGTCGCCAGCCGCGCGTGCGGCGCGAGTCGTCGCGCTACGACCTCGCGATCCTCGTCAACGACGAGGAGAAGGAGCCGCCGTCGAATGCGAAGGCGCTGAAGAAGTTCGAGAGCGCCGCCGAGGATCTCGGCTTCTCCGTCGAGTTCATCGAGAAGTCCGACTACGGCCAGGTCGCCGAGTTCGACGCGCTGTTCATCCGCGAGACGACCGCGGTCAATCACCACACGTATCGATTCGCGCGGCGAGCCGATCGCGAAGGGTTAGTCGTCGTCGACGATCCGCTGTCGATCCTGCGCGCCGCGAACAAGGTGTTCCTCGCGCAGCTGATGGATCGCCATCGCATCAGCCAGCCCAAGACGCTGATCATCCATCGCGCGAATCTCGGGCGGGTCGCCAAGGAGCTCGGCTTCCCCTGCGTGCTGAAGCAGCCCGACTCGCAGTTCTCCAAGGGCGTGATCAAGGTGCACGACGAGGCGGAGTTGAAGCGCGTCACGCGCGATCTGCTCGAGCGATCGGATCTGATCGTCGCGCAATCCTTCGAGCCGACCGAGTACGACTGGCGCGTCGGCGTGCTCGACGGCCAGCCGCTCTACGCGTGCCGCTACTACATGGCCGAGGACCATTGGCAGGTGGTCAAGCGCAGCGACGACGGGCGCAAGCACGAGGGCAATCACGAGACGCTCGACGTGCGCGACGCGCCGCCGCACGTCCTGCACGTCGCCGTACAGGCGGCGCGCGCCGTGGGCAGCGGCTTGTATGGCGTCGATCTCAAGCAGTTCGGCGATCGTTGCAAGGTGATCGAGGTCAACGACAACCCGAACATGGATTACGGCGTCGAGGATCTCGTGCTCGGCGACAAGCTCTATCGCAAGGTGATGAAGCACTTCCTGCATCGGCTCGAGTCGCGCACGCGCGAGCAGGCTCGGTGAAGCAGAACCCGGTCCGCGTCCGCCGGGCACGTGCGACCGACGCAGCGCGGATCGCGGACATGGAACGGCACTTCCCGAGCGATCGGCTCTCCGATCGCGCGATCCGACGCTTCCTGCGCTCGCCGCGCGCCGACGTGCTGGTGGCGACCGAGCGCAACCAGGTCCTGGGCAACCTCATCCTGCTCACGCGCAGCACGTCCCGGATCGCGCGGATCTATTCGATCGTGGTCGATCGGGCCGGCCGCGGCCGCGGGCTCGCCAAGCGCCTCGTCGCGCAGGCCGAAAGCGCCGCGCGCCGGCGCCGCTGCGAGTCGGTGGCGCTCGAAGTACGCGAGGACAACGCCGCCGCGCGTGGCCTGTATGCCCGGCTCGGCTACGTCGAGACCAAAAAGCTGCCGGGCTTTTATGACGACGGCGCCGACGGCCTGCGGCTGTGCAAGAAGCTGTAGTTCGCGGGTAACCGCGCGCCCCGGCTACAATAACCGCCACGGAGCCCAGGACCTGGCTCCAGAAATTGGGGATGACCGATGAGACGGATCGCACTGCTCCTGTTGGCGCTGCCATGGATGGGCCTGGCCAGCACCGCGCATGCAGCCAGCGAAGAGCTGCGCGGTTATGTCGCCGGTCAGTACGAATACGTCACCCTCGATTCGCGACGCGACGCCGAGCAAGGCCAAGGCTTCCGCGCGCTCTATGGCTTCCCGCTGGTCGATTACGCGTCGCTCGAGCTCTCCGCGCGCTACACGCATTCCAACCTGAAGTTCGGTGCGCCGAGCTGCAGCGGCGGCAACTGCGTCGACAACATGTTTGCGATCGGCGGCGACGTCGCGATCTCGCCGTGGCGAGGCCCGGTCGCGCCCTACATGCTGCTCGGCATCGGCGGCGTGAACGATTCCATCGGCGGCGGCAACGAAACGAGCTTCTACGCCGACGCTGGCGCCGGCGTCTGGGTGCGCCTCTACAACAGCCTGTTCCTGCGCGCCGAAGTGCGCCGCGCCGCGGTGTTCAACGGCGGCCCGGTCAACGACGCCAAGGTGCTCAACGACACGCACGTCGGCGTGGGCCTGCAATACATGTGGTTCCGCGAAGTGGTGCGCGCCAAGCCGTATCGCGCGCCGGTGCCGGTCACGCCGCCGCCGCCGCCGGACCTGTGCAAGACCGACGCCGATCACGACGGCGTGCCCGATTGCCGCGACAAGTGCCCCGACACGCCGCCGGGCTTCAAGGTCGATGCGCAGGGCTGCATCGAAGAGAAGCAGACGGTGATCATGCTGTCGCGCGTGCTGTTC
>DASRHK010000133.1:0-2308 GCA_035650495.1 Nevskiaceae bacterium
GTTCTGGCTCGCGGCGGGCTTGCCGACGTTCGGCACGCGCGGACCCATGTCCGGCTGTGGGTCGCCCTTCAGGGCGGCGCTTTGGAGATCGACGCCGCTGTCCCGCGCATCGCGCAGCAGCTGCACGAGCGCGCCTTCGAGCCGGCGCACCATGCCGATGACGCGCTTGATGATCTGTCCGGTGATGTCCTGATAGCCCTGCGCGAGCGCGAGCTCCGAGAGCTGCTTGCGCAGCGCGTCGATCGCCGCTTCGAGCTCGTCGCGTGCGGGATCGTTGGCCGCGATGCTGCCCGCGCAGCCGGCGATGCGGCCCGCGATCGCGCGGCCTTCGTCGACGAGGTCGAGCGTGCGATGCGCCGCCTTCTCGGTGAGCTGCACGACGTGATCGAGGCTCGCGCAGGCGTCGGGCAATTCCGCGTCGGCGATGCGCATCACCGTCTGCACCTTGATGTCCTCGAGATCCTGGTGCAGCCGCTTGGTGAGGCTGACCACGCCGGCGACCAGCCGGTCGTTCGCGGATGGGTCGCTCATGGCTCGCCCTCAGGCTGCCGCGGCGATGCGCTCGAAGATCTTGTCGATCTTCTCTTTCAACGTCGCCGCGGTGAACGGCTTGATGATGTAGCCGTTCACGCCCGACTTCGCCGCCTCGACGATCTGGTCGCGCTGCGCTTCGGCCGTGACCATGAGCACCGGAATGCTCTTGAGCTTGGCGTCGGCGCGGATCGCCTTCAAGAGGTCGATGCCGGTCATGCCGGGCATGTTCCAGTCGGTGACGACGAACTCGAAGTCGCCCTCCTTGAGCAGCGGCAGCGCGGTGGCGCCGTCGTCGGCTTCGGTCATGTTGGTGTAGCCGAGATCGTGCAGCGCGTTCTTGACGATGCGGCGCATCGTCGAGAAATCGTCGACGATCAGGATTTTCATGTTGGGATTGCTGTTGCTCATGCAGTGCTCGATGCCTTGGTGCGTCGTTGCGATTTGGGTGCGGCGGCTTGCTCGACCAGGCGGGCGCGCAAGCGCACCAGGGCCTGGCCGTGGATCTGGCACACGCGCGATTCGGTGATGTCGAGCGTCTTGCCGATCTCGCGCAGGTTCATCTCCTGCTCGTAGTAGAGGGACATCACCAGGCGCTCGCGCTCGGGCAATTCCTGGATCGCCTCGGTGAGCGCGCGCTGGAAGTCGTCGCGCTCGACCAGCGCTTCGGGACCGTCGGAATCGTCGGCGATCTCGCCGACGCCCTTCTCGTCCTCGTCGACCGACATCGACAGCACTTGCGTGCGCGCGGAGTCGGCGACCATGCCGTGGTACTGCTCGAGCGGCATGCCGAGCTCGGCGGCGATCTCGCCGTCGCTGGCGTCGTGGCCGGTCCGGCGCTCGACCTCGCGGATCGCTTCGGCGATCTGGCGCGCGTTGCGATGCACCGAGCGCGGCGCCCAATCGACCTTGCGCAGCTCATCGAGCATCGCGCCGCGGATGCGGATTCCCGCGTAGGTCTCGAACGACGCGCCGCGCGAATCGTCGAAATGCTTCGCCGATTCGAGCAGGCCGATCATCCCCGCCTGGATCAGGTCCTCGGCGTTGACGTGCGACGGCAGGCGCGCCGCGAGGTGATAGGCGATGCGCTTGACCAGCCCGGCGTGGCGACGCACCAATTCTTCGGGCGGCACGCGCGCCATGGCGAGATACTCAGCCGCGGCCGCAGTCATGCGGTCGCAGCCGCGCGATCGACGAGACGCTCGACGAAGAACTCGAGCGGCCCGCGTGCGCCTTCCGGCGGCGTCCATTGCTCGGCGCGCCGCGCGAGCGCGCGGAACGCAGCCGACGACGGTGAATTCGGATACGCCTCGACGACCGCGCGCTGCTTCTGGATCGACTTGCGCAGCAGGTCGTCGTACGGGATCGCGCCCGGGAAGCCGAGCGTGACGTCGAGGAAGCGATCGGCGACGCGCGAGAGATTGTCGAACAGCTCCCGCCCCTCGGCCGCATGCCGCACCATGTTCGGGACGATCTGCAGGCGCGACACGCCGTGATCGCGCGACAGCACCTTGGTCAGGGCGTAGGCGTCGGTGAGCGATGCCGGCTCATTGCAGACGACGACCAGCACCTCCTGCGCGGCCTGCGAGAAGGTGACGACGCTGTCGGAGATGCCGGCGGCGGTGTCGACGATCAGCGTGTCGAGCGGACGATCGAGCTCGGAGAACGCGCGGACCAGCCCGGCGTGCTCCGCGTGCGACAGCTCCGCCATGCGCTGCTGGCCGGAAGACGCCGGCACGATCTGCAGGCCGAGCGGGCCTTGCAGGATCGTGTCGGC
>DASRHK010000134.1:0-9312 GCA_035650495.1 Nevskiaceae bacterium
CGAGAAGATGCTCTCGATGGCCGGCGACCAGGACGCCGCCAAGTCCGCCGCGGCAATCTTCGCGCTGGAGACGCGGCTCGCCAAGGCGCAGTGGGACAAGGTCGATCTGCGCAACCCGGAGAAGAGCTACAACAAGTTCGACGTCGCGAAGCTGCCGTCGCTGTCGAAGGAGCTGCAGTGGAATTCCTTCATGGACGCCGCCGGCTTCAAGGACCTGAAGGCGGTGATCGTGTCGCAGCCGTCGTACGCGAAGGCGCTCGGTCGTGAGATCGGCAAGACCGACCTCGCCACCTGGAAGACCTACTTCAAGTGGCGCGTGCTCTCGAGCTACGCGCCGATGCTGTCGAAGAACTTCGCCGACGAGAACTTCGCGTTCTACGGCAAAACGCTCAACGGCATCGAGCAGCAGAAGCCGCGCTGGCGCCGCGCAATCGGCGTGATCGCGCACGGCAACGGCAATCCCGATTCGCCGCAGAGCGAGGCGCTCGGCGAAGCGCTCGGCAAGCTCTACGTCGCCAAGTACTTCCCGCCGGAGAACAAGGCGCGCATGGAGAAGCTGGTGCACAACCTGCTCACGGCCTACGCGCAGGAATTCCCGACGCTCGACTGGATGAGCCCGGAGACGCAGAAGGCCGCGGCGGAGAAGCTGTCGAAGTTCGCGGTCAAGATCGGCTATCCGAACCACTGGCGCGATTATTCGACGCTCACGATCAAGCCCGACGATCTCGCCGGCAATGTCATGCGCCTGGCCGAATATGAATACGACTACGGCATCAACCACCTCGGCAAGCCGATCGATCGCGAGGAATGGAGCATGACGCCGCAGACGGTGAACGCGCGCTACAACCCCGAGCTCAACGACATCACCTTCCCGGCCGCCATCCTGCGCCCGCCGTTCTTCGATCCCAACGCCGACGACGCGGTCAATTACGGCGCGATCGGCGCCGTGATCGGCCATGAAGTGAGCCACGGCTTCGACGACCAGGGCAGCCAGTTCGACGGCGACGGCAACCTCAGGATGTGGTGGACCAAGGAGGATCGCGCCAAGTTCGAGGCGAAGGCCGCGGCGCTCGCCGCGCAGTACGACGCCTACGAGCCGGTCAAGGGCTATCACCTGAACGGCAAGTTCACGCTGGGCGAGAACATCGGCGACCTGGGCGGGCTCACCATCGCGCACAAGGCTTACGAGCTGTCGCTCAACGGCCAGCCGGCGCCGGTGATCGACGCTCTGACCGGCGAGCAGCGCTTCTTCTTCGGCTGGTCGCAGGTCTGGCGGCGCAAGTATCGTGAGGAGAACCTGATCAACCGGACCAAGACCGACCCGCATTCGCCCAGTGAATTCAGGGCCAACGGCGTGGTGGTCAACGTCCCGGCGTTCTACACTGCGTTCGGGGTCAAGGAGGGGGACAAGCTCTACAAGCCCGAATCCGAGCGGATCCGGATCTGGTAGGCCTTGTGACACCGTTCAGCTTGAATTCATCTCGCCACCTCAGACTGCCATGCGCTGCGTGGACGTCCGCGCGGTGTTGTCACCACAACCACTGATCAGAGGAGTGCATCAACAATGAAGAGCCTGACCACTTTGACGCTCGCCGCGCTGCTGACGGCCGCTGCCCCGGCGTTCGCGGGCGACGCCAAGGCGGATGCCGCTGCTGCGCCGGCTGCTGCCGCTGCGCCGGCTGCTGCGCCCGCCGCCGCCCCGGCCGCGACCGAGAAGAAGGCGAAGCACCACAAGAAGGCGAAGAAGGAAGCTGCTGCGCCGGCTGCCGATGCCGCTGCTGCGCCGGCCGCGAAGTAAGCGACCGTTTCGGTTTCACGACAGGGCAGCTTCGGCTGCCCTGTTTTTTTTTGCGCGCCGCTAATCCAGCACGGGCGCGTCGGCGCGGGCCTGCCAGCGCCACCGGGCCAGATCGACGCGGCCTTTGAGGAAGACCACGCCTTCCGCCTCGAGCCGGCGCTTCTGCTCGCGATACTTCGCGCCGCCCTTGGGGAACGAGATGCGGCCTTGCGCGTTGATCACGCGATGCCAGGCGAGCGCTTCGCCGTCCGGGATGTTGTGCATCGCATACCCCGCGAGCCGCGGCTGCTTGGCGAAGCCGGCCATGGTCGCGATCTGCCCGTAGGTCGCGACACGGCCTTTGGGGATCCTGCGCACCACCGCCCAGATGCGCTCGTAGGTGGCGTGGAGCATCGCTACGGAATCCGAAGCGCTACTTGAAGCTGCCGCCGGTGATGCGACCGCTGGCGTCGACGTCGGCGAAATAGCGGCTGCGATCCCTGCGCAGCTCCTTGGTCGCCATCTCGCCCGGCAGCACCAGCGTCACGTCCGGATAGTGCGCGCGGAACTGCTCTGGCGTGGGACGCGTGGCAACGAAGCGATCGAATTCGTCGACATCGGCGATCTTGCCGTGCACGGCCACTCCCTCGCTCCGCTCCCCGGTCGAACAACAGCTGACCGCGCCGAGCGCCGCCAGCGCGAGACCCACTACCGCAAAGTGCTTGTTGATCATGCGCCGAAGTCTGCCCGAACCAGCGGCCGGCGCAACAGTCAAAGCAGCATCCCAACCGTCAGGGCGAGCGCCCTGCCCTTGCAGGAGGTTTCCAATGCAGAAGCTTCTCCGCACGATGCTGCTGGCCACCGGGTTCGCCGTGTTCGCGCCAGTGTCGATGGCGCAGACGGGCAAGTCCGCGACCGTGCCGCCGCCCCCGCCTCCGCACGAGCACAAGGAATTCACCTCGAACGAGGTGCTGCAGAAGGCCAACGACTTCTTCGGCAGCACCACCAAGGGCCTCGCCGAGGCGATCGAGAAGCTGTTCAAGGACCAGGGCCGTCCCAACGCCATCATCACCGGCGAAGAAGGCGGCGGCGCCGTCGTCGTCGGCCTGCGCTACGGGCACGGCACGCTGGAGACGGCGTCGGGCGTGCAGCGCGAGCTCTACTGGCAAGGCCCGAGCGTCGGCTTCGACGTCGGCGGCAACGCGGCGAAAGTGTTCACGCTGGTCTATCACCTGCCCGACGCCGAGCAGATCTATCAGCGCTTCCCCGGCGTCGACGGCAGCCTGTATTTCGTCGCCGGCCTGTCGATCAACTATCAGCGCAGCGGCGACATCACGCTCGCGCCGATCCGCACCGGTGTGGGCTGGCGCCAGGGCGCGAGCATCGGCTACCTGCACTACACGCGCGAGAAGTCGTACAACCCGCTCTGAAGGCCGCCCTACGGCCGCGGCGGGAACAGCTCGACCGGCCGGAAGGCCTCGAGCGTCTGCACGGTGAGATCGCTGCGATGAGCGATCTCGTCGAAGAAGTTCTCCAGGCGGATGCCGATCGGGAACGGGATCATCGGCTGATCGAGCCCGCGCGTGAAATCGTCCCAGTGCGTCGGGATCACGCGCCTGGCTCCGACGGCATCGACGACCTCATGGAGATAGGTCGGCAGGTCCTCGCGTAGCGCGATGCCGAGCAGCACCGCGTCGGCATGCAGTCCGTTGAGCGCGCCCGGCACGAATCCGGCGCTGCCGTGGTGCAGCACGCTGCCGGCGGGATGCTCGATCAGGATCGAGTAGGTGCCGCCGAGCTTGTAATCGAGATAGTGCGCCGGAGGAATCAAGGGCGCGGTGATCTCACCGGTCGGGCGTCCCCCGGTCGCGCCGGCGTGCCGGCTTTCGATGAAGCGCACGCTGAAGCGACCGAAGTGGAGCGTCTCGCCCGGCTCGATCAAGTGAATCTGGTTGTCGGGCAGGCCGCTGCCCCGGCCGATGTTGGCCGTGCTCGCCGAGCCGACCAGCTTCGCGCCGGTCAAGCGCGCGACGACGCCGGCATCCATTGCGTGATCGAAGTGCGAGTGCGAGATCAGCACTGCATCGACGTGCCGCGCACCCGCGCGCGCAAGGGCGTCGGCGATCACCTTCTCGTCGGGCGCGATCTCGGCGTTGCTGAGGAAGCCCAGCAAGCCGCGCGGCCGCGTGAAGAACGGATCGACGAGCAGCGCGTGCTCGCCGTCGTCGAGCAGCACGCCGGTGACGCCGAGCCAGGTTGCGGCGATTGCACCCGCGCGCGGCGAAGCGGTCGGCGCGAGCAGATGGGCACGATAGGCGGGCAGGCCTGGCCGCACCAGCAACGTGAACACCGCGGCGCCGCCGAGCATCGCGACGAGGACGAAGAACACGTAGCGCAGGACCTTCATCACCTGCGCAATTCTGCCGTCAGGAGCCGCCGAACCCCAAGCCGTGGCAGCGGTAGTAGCGCACGGAGAACTGTTCCTGCCCGAGGTATTCGCCGCGCGCGGTGACGCGCAGAGCGAGATCGCCCTCGACCGCGCTCGTGCGCAACACGTAGCTCGCGCCGGAATCGGTCTTCTGCCCTTCGGGCGGCTCCGCCAGTCCGGGGAATTCGAGCGAGGGCCCGGCCGGTCCGCTCACCAGGATGTCGATGCTCGGTGGATCGTCGTCGTGGCCGGCGCCCATGGCGAGCTCGAGCCGGTACTCGGGACGGTCGATGACGTAGCGCTCCGGCACCATGCGCTTCCACCAGCAGTCGCGCATCGGCTCGTAGCGGATCGACGCATCCTTCACGCTCTCGCCGTCCAGCGTCGCGGTCTGCGTGACGAAGAACCGCGGCGCGCACGCGGCAAGCAGCGCGCAACACACCCCGATGAGCGCGTTGCGCACGTGCAGCTTCAGTAACGCCTCCGCTCACGCCGCCGCGACGGATAGTCGTCGTCGTTGTAGCGGCGCCGGTGCAGGTCCCAGCCGTAGCCGACGCGCAGCGCGACGGTGAAGTTGTTCACGTCGGCTTCGTTGAAGACGTCGGTGCCGCCGATGTAGCGGCCGTCGACCCCGAGATCGAAGTTCGGCGTCAGCCGCCATAGCGCGCCGCCGCCGATGTACCAGCCGACCGAGTTGTCCGATTCGCGATCGCCGTTGAGCGTGGCCTCTGCCTCGACGGCTGCGAGCCCGAAGCTCACATAGGGCCTCACGTAGCCGTAGTCGGGAATCACCGCGACGCCAGCCATGAAATCGGCGACGTTGAGCTTGTAGCGATCGCCGTCGCGCGTGGAGCTGTCGCCGGAATCGCGCACACCGAGCTCGATGTGCAGCGGTGCATCCCACATCGAGAAATCCGCGAGCACGCCGCCCATGGCGTGGGTCTCGGTCGGCTCCCAGTCGTTGGAGAGCTGCCGGAAGCCCACGGTACCGGTGATGTTGGCGCCGGCCGCGAAGCTCGACGCCGGCGCGAGGCCGATCACCGCGATCAAGACCGCTCGAAGCTTGTTCATCGCACACTCCCATCGGGTGCCTGGCACCCTGCTCTGCAGACCCCGTGGGCGATGAAAAGGTTCGGCTAGAACTCTCCGCGTCGACGCCGGCGACCCAGCGCCGGCAGCAACAGGCCGACGAGGACGCCGCCGCCCACGAGCGCAGCGCCCGTGACGATGTTGCGCCGCCAAGCTTGCTGCTCGCTGAACTGCGCCTGCAGCTCGACGCCTTCGCGCTCCTTCTGCGCCATCTGCTCCTTGAGCTTCTGGTTCTCGTCGGCGAGCTGCAGCGCCGGGCCGGCCTTGGCGACGGTCTCCTTCGCGCGCGCCAGCTCTTCGTCCAGCTCGCGCTGGTGCGCGCGCATCTGGTTGATCTCCGCCTGCAGCGCGTTCAGCCGGTCCTTCGCGGCCGGCTCGCCGGCGATGAAGCGCGACGGGATCCAGCCTTCCTTGCCGTCCTCGGTCTTCACGTGCGCGAAGCTGTCCGGGCCGAGTGACTCGAGCACGGTGATCCTGGTGCCGCTCTTCAGATTGGCCCGGATCGTCGCGTCGTTGCGCGGCGCTTCGCGCATCGTCGCGGTGATCTCGTCGGTGATGTATTGCTGCTTGCCTTCTGCGGCATTCACGGCGGTGCCGGCGCAGAGCAATGCGAGGACGAAGATTCGCTTCACGGTTCTTCCCTGTGGTGTTGCGTTCTACAACGCGAGGCGGCGCACGTCGGACAAGAGCTTCACCAGCAGCACGATGAAGCGCGCGGCGTAAGCACCGTCGATGACGCGATGATCGTACGAGAGCGAGAGCGGCAACAGCAACCGCGGCTCGAAGGCCTTGCCGGTCCACATCGGCTTCATCTGGGCGCGCGAGGCACCGAGGATCGCGACTTCCGGCGCGTTCACGATCGGCGTGAAGAAGCTGCCGCCGATGCCCCCGAGCGAGGAGATCGAGAAGCAGCCGCCCTTCATCTCGTCGGGCTTGAGCTTGCCGTCGCGCGCCTTCTTCGCGAGCGCGCCGCACTCGTCGGCGAGCTGCACGACGCCTTTGCGATCGACGTCGCGCACGACCGGCACCACGAGCCCGTGCTCGGTGTCCGCCGCGAAGCCAATGTGGCAGTACTTCTTCATGATCAGCGACTCGCCATCCGGCGCGAGCGAGGAGCGGAATTCGGGATACTCGTCCATCGCCTTCGCCGCGGCTTTCATGATGAACGGCAGGAGCGTGAGCTTCTTGCCGGTCTCCTCCGCGGACGATTTGCGGAAGGCCTCGACGTCGGTGATGTCGGCTTCGTCGAACTGCGTGACGTGCGGCACGTTGAGCCACGCGCGATGCAGATGGGTCTTCGACAGCTTGCGGATGCGCGACAGCGGTTTCGTCTCGACCTCACCGAACTGCGAGAAGTCGACGACCGGGATCGGCGGAATGCCTGCGCCGCCTCCCGCGGCTTGCGGCGCACTCATCGCCTTCTTCACGAACGCCTGCACGTCCTCGACGGTGACGCGGCCATGGCGGCCGGTTCCGGGCACCTTGGCGAGGTCCACGCCGAGCTCGCGCGCGAACTTTCGCGTCGCCGGCCCGGCATGTGCGGCGGTCGCGGCTGACGTCGGCGCGACGGTGATCGACCCCGCGGTCGCGGCAACGGGAGCGGGCGTTGCTACGGATTTCGTAGCGCGATCCTCGGTCGCGGGCCCGACGGCAAGCCTGGCTTCGCTCGTCGCCGGTGCCGCCTGCGATGTCACGTCAGGGGCCGCGCCGGTGCCTTCGATCGTGCAGACGAGATCGCCCTGCGAAACCTTGTCCCCGATTTTCGACTTGAGCGCGCGCACGATGCCGCCCGCGGGGGACGGCACTTCCATCGTCGCCTTGTCGGACTCGAGCACGATGAGCGGCGCGTCCTTCTCGACGCGGTCGCCTTCCTTGACCAGCACTTCGATCACCGGTACGCCGCTGTAGTCGCCGATGTCGGGAATCCTTGCTTCGGTTTTAGTAGCGGTCGGGGCCGGCTTGGGCTGCGGTGGTGGCGGCGGCGGTTTGGCAGGCGCGGCCTTCTGCGGCTCCGCTGTCTTCGGCGCTTTGGATTTCGTAGCAGTTGCCGCAGCGGGGCCTTCCTCCAGCTCGCAGATCACATCGCCCTGCGACACCTTGTCGCCGACCTTGACCTTCATGCCACGCACGGTGCCCGCGGCGGGCGACGGCACTTCCATGGTCGCCTTGTCGGACTCGAGCACGATCAGCGGCTGATCTTTTGCGACGCTGTCGCCGTCCTTGACCAGCACTTCGATCACCGGCACGCCGGTGTAATCGCCAATGTCGGGAACCTTGACGGGCTCAGTCATCGGCTACACCAGCCACGGCGCAGCGCGATCGGGCTTGATGCCGAAGATCTTGATCGCCTGCGCCACGCGCTCGAGCGGGATCAGCTTCTCGTCGGCCAGCGCCTTCAGCGCCTTCACCGTGATCCAGCGCCGATCGACTTCGAAGAAATCGCGCAGCGCCGGGCGATTGTCGCTGCGCCCGAAGCCATCGGTGCCGAGCACATGGTAGGGCAGCGGCATATAGGGCCGGATCTGATCGGCGTGCGCGCGCACCCAGTCCGTCGATGCGATCGCGGGACCTCGGGCGCCGTCGAAGCATTGCTGCACGTAGGAGCGCCTTGCGGTCGACGTCGGGTGCAGCAGATTCCAGCGCTCGACTTCGCGCCCGTCGCGCGCGAGCTCGGTGAACGACGGCACGCTCCACACGTCGCTGGTGACGTCCCACTCCTCGCGCAGCAGATCTGCCGCGGCGATGACTTCGCGCAGGATCGATCCGCAGCCGAGCAGCTGCACGTGCAGCTTCGAAGGCTTCTTCTCTTCGCGCAGCCTGTAGAGCCCGCGGATGATGCCGTCCTCGACGCCCGCTGGCATCGCGGGATGCGTGTGGTTCTCGTTGTAGACGGTGAGGTAGTAGTAGACGTCCTGCGGCTCCGGCCCGTACATCTGCTCCATGCCGTGCTGGACCACGACCGCGAGCTCGTAGGCGAACGCGGGATCGTACGAGCGGCAATTCGGCACGATGCTCGAGAACACCTGCGTGTGACCGTCTTCGTGCTGCAGGCCCTCGCCGTTGAGCGTCGTGCGCCCGGCGGTCGCGCCGATCAGGAATCCGCGCGCGCGCATGTCGCCCGCGGCCCAGCACAGATCAGCAACGCGCTGGAAGCCGAACATCGAATAGAAGATGAAGAACGGGATCATCGACACCCCGTGATTCGAGTACGCGGTGGCCGCCGCGATCCACGACGACATCGCGCCTGCTTCGGTGATGCCTTCCTCGAGCACCTGGCCCTTCACGTCCTCCTTGTAGAACGCGAGCTGCTCGGAATCCTCCGGCTTGTACTTCTGGCCCACGATCGAGTAGATGCCGAGCGCGCGGAACATCCCTTCCATGCCGAACGTGCGCGCCTCGTCGGGAACGATCGGCACGATGCGGGCGCCGATCGATTTGTCGCGGCAGAGCGCTTGCAGGAGCTGCACGAACGCCATCGTCGTGGAGATCTCGCGATCGGCGGTGCCGGCGGTGATGCGCTCGAATGAAGACAACGGCGGGATCTGCAGCGCGTCCGATTTGCGATTGCGGAACGGCAGCGGCCCGCCGAGCGCCTTGCGCCGCTCGCGCATGTATTGCACTTCCGGCGAATCCTCCGGCGGCCGATAGAACGGCGTGCCGGCGATCTTGTCGTCGGCGACGGGGATCTTGAAGCGATCGCGGAAGGCTTTCAGCGCCTCCTCGCCCATCTTCTTCTGCTGATGCGTGATGTTCTGGCCTTCGCCGGCCTCGCCCATGCCGTAGCCCTTCACGGTCTTCGCGAGGATCACCGTGGGCGTGCCTTCGTGCTTCATCGCCGCTGCGTAGGCGGCGTAGACCTTGTGCGGATCATGACCGCCGCGATTGAGCTGCGCGACGTCCTCGTCGGTCATGGTCGAGACCATGCGCAGCAATTCCGGATCCTTGCCGAAGAAATTCTCGCGCGTGTACTTGCCGCCCTTGGCTTTGTAGTTCTGATACTCACCGTCGACCGTCTCGT
>DASRHK010000135.1:0-24149 GCA_035650495.1 Nevskiaceae bacterium
TGATCTTCGACTTCTCCACCACCGCGACCGAGAAGCCGGCGAGATCGAAGTCGCCATGCGTGTAGAGCCCCGGCATCTCCGCGGTCTCACCGCCGACCAGCGCGCAGCCGGCCTGCTTGCAGCCTTCGGCAATGCCCTTGATCACGCGCGCGGCGACCGCGTTGTCGAGCTTGCCGGTCGCGTAGTAGTCGAGGAAGAACAGCGGCTCGGCGCCGGAGACGAGCACGTCGTTGACGCACATCGCGACGAGATCGATGCCCAGCCCGTCGACGCGGCCGCTCTCGATGCCGAGCTTGAGCTTGGTGCCGACGCCGTCGGTGCCACTGACCAGGATCGGCTGCCTGTACTTCTTCGGGATGCTGACCAGCGCGCCGAAGCCGCCGACGCCGGCAAGCACCTCGGGGCGTCGGGTCGAGCGCACGATCTTGGTGATGTCGTCGACCAGCGCGTCGCCGGCGTCGATGTCCACGCCGGCGTCGCGGTACGTCAGCGGCTTGTTCATTTTGAGAGGAAGGCCCGGGAGGATTGGTGATATTTTAGCGGCTCCATGCGAGTCCTTCTCCTGTTTGCTGCTTTTCCGCTCATCGCGGCTGCGCAGACGCCGGTTGTGCCGCCTGCCGCGGCGTTGCCGCCGACGGCGACGGTGAATCCGTCCAATCCCTACGAAGCGCTGGTTCCCCTCGCCGATTCCACGCCCGCCGCGCAAGCGGTCGCGATGCGCGAAGCGCTGGCGACCGTGATCGCCGGCATCACCGGCCTGCCCGACGTGCGGATGAATCCGTCGGCGGTGCCGATCCTCGATCAGGCGCAGCAGCTGGTGCAGCACTACGGCGACGAGCAGGACGCGACGACGCACGCGCTGATGTTCCGCGTCGCGTTCGATCAACGCTCGATCGACGACGCGCTGAAGCGTGCCGGCTTGCCGATCTTCGGGCTCGTCGCGGGCGCGGAACAGGATTGGCCCGTCGAGTTCCGCGGCGTCGGCAACTTCCGCGACTATGGCCACGTCGTCTTCGGACTGCGCCGCATGCGCGGCGTGAAGAGCGTCCAGGTGCAGGCCGCCGAGAACGATCGCCTGCAGCTCGTGGTGCGCTTCGAAGGCGACGCGCAGGCCCTGACGCGGACGATGGCATCCGATCCTGCCTTCGTCGCCGCTGCGTCGCCCGACAGCTCGCTGCACTTCACGCTCAAGCCCTAGCCGCCGATGCTGGAGCATCTGCCTCCGCGATGGCTGTGGCTCGGCGGCGTCGGCGCTGCGCTCGTTCTCGTCTATCTGCTGTCGCCGATCCTCACGCCGTTCGTGATCGGCGCGGGACTCGCCTATCTCGGCGATCCGCTGGTCGATCGCCTCGAGAAGCTGAAGCTCTCGCGCACCGGCGGCGTCTGCGTCGTCTTCGTCGTGATCTTCGGGTTCGCGATCGCCGTCGCGCTCGTGCTCGTCCCGATGCTGCAGGAGCAGGCGCTCGTCTTCCTGCACAGCCTCCCCGACTGGCTGCGCTGGCTGCAGGACGTCGGCTTGCCGAAGCTCGGGCTGTCGCTGCCGGAAGGCACGCGCCTCGACGCCGACGGCATCAAGCGTGCGCTGACCGAGCATTGGGCCGGCGTCGAAGGCGTCGCGGCGGTGGCGTGGAGTCACATCTCGGCGTCGGGCGGCGCGCTGCTCACCGCAGCCGTCGACGCGATGCTCGTGCCCATCGTCACGTTCTATCTGCTGCGCGACTGGGATCTGCTCGTCGCGCGCATCGATTCCCTGATCCCGCGCCGCATGGTGCCGACCGTGCGCCTGCTCGCGCGCGAATCCGACGACGTGCTCGCCGCGTTCATCCGCGGACAACTGTCGGTGATGGCCGCGCTCGCGGTGTTCTACACGATCGGCCTGTCGCTCGCGGGCCTGCATCTCGCACTCCTGATCGGCCTGCTCGCCGGCCTTGTCAGCTTCGTGCCCTATCTCGGCTTCATCACCGGCATCGTCACTGCGAGCATTGCGATGGTGGTGCAAGCGCACGAGTTCTTCCCGCTCGTCTGGATCGCGCTCGTGTTCGGCATCGGCCAGGCGCTCGAAGGCATGGTGCTGACGCCGCTGCTGGTCGGCCACCACATCGGACTGCATCCGGTCACAGTGATCTTCGCGGTGCTCGCCGGCGGCGAGCTGTTCGGCTTCGCGGGCGTGCTGATGGCGCTTCCGGCTGCTGCGGTGATCGCCGTGTTGGTGCGCCACGCGACCGCGCGATGGCTACAGAGCGAGGCTTATCTGAAGGAGCCGCCTGCTCCACCGCCGATCGAGTTGCCCCCACCGCCCAACGTACCGCCGTGAAAGGCAGCCAGCTCGCGCTCGGCGTGCAGCTGTCCGACACCGCCGACTTCGGCAGCTTTTTCCCGGGCCCGAATGCGGATGCGCTGACGATGCTGCGCGATTACACGAAGAGCGCGCCCGGCACCGGCGTGCTGCTGTTCGGCGCGTCGGCGACGGGAAAGACGCATCTCCTGCACGGGCTCGTACGCGACGCCGCCGCGCGCGGACTCGCGGTCGCTTATCTGCCCTTGCGCGACCTCGCCGCCGACGGACCGCAGATCCTCGACGGCCTCGACGATCGCGCCGTCGTCGCGCTCGACGACGTCGACGCCGTGACGCCGGATCGGATGTGGACGCACGCGCTGTTGCGCCTGATCGACAAGCTGCGCTCGTCGCATCGCCATCTCGCGCTCACGACGCGCGCGGCGCCGGATCGCATCGAGGGCGTCGCCGCCGATCTGCGCACGCGGCTCGCTGCATGCACGGTGGTCGCGCTGAAGCCGCTCAGCGATGCGGAGCGCCGCGAATTGCTGCGCAGCCGCGCGAACGCGCGTGGTCTTCAGATCCCGGACGACGTCGTGCGCTGGCTGCTCTCGAATCTGCCACGCGATCCGCACACGCTGATCGCGGCGCTCGATCGGCTCGATCAGGGCTCGCTCGCGCAGAAGCGGCGGCTCACGCTGCCGTTCGTGCAGCAGCTTCTCGCGACCGCAGGCGAACGAACAGCACCGCGCTGACGAACTCGATCGCGGCGACGACCGCCGCGGCCCGCAGCAGCCACACCATCGTCGGGCGCATGTACGTCTCGGCGAGCAGGCCGGCGCAATAGAACACGATCAGCATCGACACCCACGCGTAGGTGTAGCGCTCGCCGCGCCAGAGTCCGCGCGCCGGTGCGAGCAACGGAACGATCAGCAGCAAGCCGATGCTCGCGCGCGTCATCGCAACGAGCAGCGCGATGAGCGCAACGTGGGCGATCAGCGTGGCGATCCGCAGTGATCCGCTCGTCATCGCAGTTTCCGCGCGATCTCCGCGACGCGCTTGCCGAGCGCGAAGCAGAGCTGTTCTTCGTCGCTCGTCAGCGCCCGCGGTGTCGGCGCAAGTCCCGCGACGTGCGACGCACCGTACGGCGTGCCGCCGCTCGTCGTCGAGGCGAGCTGTGTCTCCGTGTACGGAATGCCGACGATGACCATCCCGTGATGAAGCAGCGGCAACATCATCGACAAGAGTGTCGATTCCTGGCCGCCGTGCTGAGAACCGGTCGACGTGAACACCGCCGCGGGCTTCCCCGCGAGCGCGCCGGAAAGCCACAGCGCGGTCGTGCCGTCGAGGAAATGCTTGAGCGGCGCGGCGATGTTGCCGAAGTGCCCAGGGCTGCCGAGGATGAGGCCCGCGCACTCCTTGAGATCGCGCTGCTCCGCGTACGGCGGACCGTCGTCGGGAACGTCGGGCAATTTCTCCTGCTCGACGCGCGTCGCGAGCGGCGGCACGGTGCGCAGTCGCGCAGACACGCCCGCGACCGACTCGACACCGCGCGCGATCTTGCGCGCCATCTGCGCGATCGACCCGTCGCGCGAGTAATAGAGGACGAGGATCTCCATCAGTGCGCCGCGGGAGCGAGATGCAGCGTGTGCTCCGTCGCGCCGGGCAGGAACGGCGACGGATTGCCGTGCGCCCAATCCTCGTGACCGGCGCGATAGTACGGCGACAGCGGATGCCCCGATTGCCCGCCCGGCATCTCGAACAGCGCTTCCGATTCACGGCCCGGCGTCACCGCCATGCGCTGCGATGCGCCGAACGTCGGGCCTTGCACGCGCGGCATGTTGCCGTCGCCGGGCAGCTGCTCCGCCGGCATGTCGAGGAACTGCGCGAGCGCCGGCACCGCCTTCGACAGCGGATGCTGCATGCGCAGCGTGTTGCGCTCGCCCCAGGTGCGCGCCGCGAGTCCGCCGGGCTGCTTCGAATAAGGATCGACGACCGTGTCGAG
Source organism: Nevskiaceae bacterium (assembly GCA_035650495.1). Taxonomy (GTDB): domain Bacteria; phylum Pseudomonadota; class Gammaproteobacteria; order Nevskiales; family Nevskiaceae; genus DASRHK01. The sequence continues at coordinate 4,281 of DASRHK010000135.1, forward strand.
CGCAGCGAGCAGGAACTCGTGCCAGCTCGGGAAATGCGGGTTGAGCAGATGCATCGGCTGCTGCGTGACCAGCTGCCACAACGCGCCCTCGTCCTGGAACGAGCGGCCATAGACGAACTCCGGATTGCGCGCGTGCAACGGCGCAGTGATCGCCGCGAACGCGGCGTCGTGCACCAGCGCGCGCCATTCCTTGACGATGCGATAACCGGCGGAGTCGATGGCTGCATGCCCGCCCCAGCTTTCGACGAGGCGCTTGGCCTGCACGCGCAGATCATGTTCGGCGAGCGCCTCGGGATTGAGAACGTCGAGCAGCAAGTCGCGCCAGCGCGTGAGGAACACCGCGCGGTCGTCGAGCTGAGTCGCGAGCATGTCTTGCGGAGTCGCCTTGTCGATCTTCATCAGATCGTCGCGGATCTGCCCCGCCCGCGCGCCGTGGTCGTAACCGCCGTCGCCGATCTTCGCGAGCAGCTCGCCGTCGACGACGCGATTGTTCGCGCTCCAGATGCGGCCCGCCTGCGGATCGATCACGCGCGGATATTGATCGGGCGCTAGCCAGCCGTCCCACTTCGCGCCGTCGGCCCACGATGCCGGCAGCACGCCGTCAAATCCCTTGCGCACCGGAATCTTTCCCGCGATCGACCAGCCGATGTGCCCGTCGCGATCGCCGACGACGAAGTTCTGCGGCGGCAATCCGGACGCGTTCGCCACCGCAATCGCTTCGTCGACACTGCGCGCCTGCTCGAGCCACGCCAGATGGAGATTGATCGCCTCGGGTTCCTGCGCGAGCCAATGGATCGCGTAGAGCCGGTCGCGCGACTTCAGCACCGGTCCCCAGATCGTCTCGTCGACCTTGAAGTGCTCGTCGGGCGCGCCGTGGACGTGGATCACTTCGTCGACGACGTCGAACGGCTTGTAGCCGTCGGGCGTGCGGTACTGATTCGGATCGGCGGGATTGATCTCGAGCTTCACGAGATCGGTCCAGTCGCCGTAGCTGTTGGTGAACGCCCACGCGACGTGCGTGTTGCTGCCGACCACCATGAACGGCTCGCCCGGCAGGCTGACGCCGGTGAGATCGAGCGGCTGCGCTCCGTCGAGCACGAAGCGCACGCGATACCAGATGTGCGGCACGTTGAGACCGAGATGCATGTCGCCGGCGACGAGCGCGCCGCCGCTTTGCGTGTGACTCCCGGCCACCGCCCAGTTGTTGCTGCCGCGCCAGGAAAAATCGCTGCTGCCCGTGCCGGTGAAGTCGGGGAACTGCACGCCTTCGAGCTTGCGCAGATCGAAGACATCGGCCGGCGGGATCGGCGCCGGTGTGCGCACATCGCCGACGATCGGCGCATCCCACTGCGTGCCGGCGGGCATCAGGAAATCCGCGACCGGAGCCGGCAGCGCATCGCGCATCGTCTGCATCTTGAGCTCGCGATCACCGTCCTCGTCGTTCAGGTCGAACGCCATCGCATAGAGGACGAGCTCGCAATCCTCCACGCTCCACGGCCGCGGATCGCTCTGCAGGAGGAAATATTCGAAGGGCTTTGCGTGCAGCGCCCGAAGGCCTGCGTTCACGCCGTCGGTGTACGCCTGCAACAGCGCGAGCTCCTCGGGCTTGGCGAAAGCGAGCGTCTTGCCCGCGACATCGCGCATGCGATGCCGCCGCAGATGCTTGTCGGTGTCGATCGCGGCCGCGCCCACCAATTCGGAGAGCTCGCCGGCGCCCGCGCGGCGCAGCAGATCCATCTGGAAGAAGCGCTCCTGACCGTGCAGGTAACCGGTCGCGCGCGCGAGGTCGAGGCGATCGGACGCGTGGATCGTGGCGACACCATGGGCGTCGCGCTCGATCGAGACCGGCGGGCGCAAGCCGGTCAGTGCGACGTCGCCGTCGAGCTTGGGCAAGCTCCCGCGCAGGCCGAAATACACGGTGCCGATCGCGACGAGCACGATCAGCACCAGGAGCAGCAGCAGGCCACGGAGGAATCGCAAGACGCGTTTCCCTTCTTGTTGGGGTGGCCTAGAGTAATGGAACAACCACGGGGAGCAAGCCATGCATCCGAATGCGGAGCTGATCGAGCGCTTCTATCGCGCCTTCCAGGACAAGAACGGCCCGGCGATGGCCGCGTGCTATCACACCGACGTGCAGTTCTCCGATCCGGTATTCACCGACCTGCGCGGCCCGCACGCCGGCGCGATGTGGAAGATGCTCACCGAGCGCGGCAAGGACCTGAAGCTCGAGTTCCGCGACGTGCGCGCCGACGATCGCAGCGGCTCGGCGCACTGGGAAGCGTGGTACACGTTCACCGGCACCGGCCGCAAGGTGCACAACGTCATCGACGCGCAATTCGAATTCCGAGACGGCAAGATCGTGCGCCACACCGATCGCTTCGATCTGCACCGCTGGGCTGGCCAGGCGCTCGGCTTGCCGGGCAAGCTGCTCGGCGGCACGTCGTATCTGCAGAACAAGGTGCGCGCGCAGGCGGCGAAGAGCCTGGCGCAGTACGAGGGGCGGTAGCGGCGGCTGTCGGCCACTTCCAGCCTTTGCCGGATACTCGGAAGCGCGAACGGAGCTCTCGAAAGCCGTCGTTGCATCCGGTCCCCATAGCCGACGTTCGCTGAGCCCAACGCCCACGGCAGGGTCGAGGAGCTGCGAGAACAACCACTTCCACATGATCAACGAGAAGCCGGTCTAGCCGATCTTCCAATCCTTTTTCCTGTGACGTGAGGGAATCCCGCTCCGGTTTCCGTTCTGCATTACGAGAACGTCAGGGGATCGGGTCATGGAAAGCGAACGTCCGCGGAACGCATACCGAGCGTCGCCGGGCTTGAGCCGGCGCAACTTCGTCGCGGGGCTGATGGCCGCGGCCGGATCGGCGAGCGCCGGCCGCCTGTTCGCTTCGCCGGGCGATGGGTTTCCCCTGCCGCGCTATCGCGAGCGCTTCGAGAATTGGGCGCGCGAACTGGCATTCGACGATCTGTGGACCTGCGCGCCGCGCGCGCCGCAGGAAGTCGCCGACGTCGCCAACTGGTGCGCCACGAATCATTACGCGCTGCGGCCACGCGGCACGATGCACAACTGGTCGCCGCTGTCGCTCGCTTCATCCACCAGCGCGCAAACCCCGGTGATCTTGGCGGACACCGTTCCCTATCTGAATCGCATGGAGATGGACGGCAGTTTCGGCGTGCCGGCCGTGCGCGTCGAGACCGGCGCGCGCATGGAGGATCTGCTCGCCTTCCTCGAAACGCAGGGTTGCGGATTCACGGCAGTGCCGGCGGTCGGCGTGATCACGGTTGGCGGCGCGCTCGCGATCGACGGGCACGGCGCGGCGATTCCGGCGCTCGGCGAGCGCCGCCTTCAAGGCCAGAGCTACGGCTCGCTCAGCAATCGCGTGTTGTCGCTCACAGCGGTCGTGTGGAATGCGAATCAGAGCCGCTACGTGGTGAAGCGCTTCCTGCGCAGCGATCCACAAATCGCCGCGTTGCTCGTGCACGCCGGCCGCGCGTTCATCACAGAGGTCACGCTCGCCGTCGAGCCGAACTACAATCTGCGCTGCCGCAGCTACGTGACCATTCCCGCGAGCGAATTGTTTGCGCCGCCCGGCAACGGCGCGCGCGACATCACGAGCTTCCTCGACGCGAGCGGCCGGATCGAAGCGATCTGGTATCCGTTCACCGACAACCCGTGGCTGAAAGTCTGGACCGTGAGTCCGCAGAAGCCGCCTCTGGCCCGTCCGGTGACCCGTCCGTACAACTATCCGTTCAGCGATCAGCTGCCGCAGCCCGTCGTCGATCTCGCGCAGCGGCTCGTCACCGGCTATCCGCAGGGCGCGCCCGAATTCGGCGCAGCGGTCTACGCCGCGACCGCCGCCGGACTTGCGGGGACGGCGTCGACGGATTTGTGGGGCGCGTCGAAGAACACACTGCTCTTCATCCGGCCGACCACGCTGCGCATCACCGAACTGAGCTACGTCGTGCTGACGCGCCGCGATCGCGTACAGCAGGTGATCAGCGATTTCGCCGCGCGCTATTCGGAATTGCTCGCCGCATATCGCGCGCAAGACCGCTATCCGGTCAACATGCCGGTGGAGATTCGCGTCAGCGGTCTCGATCGCGCGACCGACGTCGGCGTCACCGGCGCGAGAGCGCCATTGATCTCCGCGATCGCGCCGCGCCCCGATCATCCGGAATGGGACACTGCGGTGTGGCTCAGCATCCTCACGCTGCCGGGCACGCCGGATCACTGCGCGTTCTTCCGCGAAATGGAACGCTGGATCATCGCGCGGTACAGCGGCAGCTCCGCGTGCGCGCGGCCCGAATGGTCGAAGGGCTGGGCTTACTCCAATGATGCCGCGTGGAGCGATCCGGAAATCCTCGGACAGTTCATTCCGCAATCGCATCGCGCGGGCAAGCCCGCGAACGGCGGTTGGGACACGGCCGTGCGCCAGTTGCGCGCGCTCGACGGCGGGAACATCTACCGCAACGATTTTCACGCGGCGCTGGGCATGTGATGCGCACCGAACACGCGATCGCTGTCGTCGCCGTTCTGTTGGCCCCGCTGCACACCAGTGCTTCGACCCCGCCGTCGCAGAATGTTTTGTTGCCGACGCTGGTCGGGCAAAGCGTGATGGTCGAATGGAGCGGAACGGTTCAGCCAGGCGTATTCGACGGCACCGTTTGCGCCATGAACCCGCTGCCCGCCGGCCAGGTCGATCGCCACCTCGTGAACCTAGTCGTGGCCGAAGGCTCGGCGCAAACAGCCACGGTGAACGCCGACTTCCACATCGAGTGGGGTTCCGCATCGCAGCGCGTCGGGCTGGAAGTCGTGAAGGACGGCCTGTCGCTCGGCTGGGATTACGACTTGCCTCCGGGCCAACTGGGGACGAACCTGACCGTCAGAGTCGTCCGCGCAGAGGTCGGCACGTATGAAGTCATCGCCTGCAGCGGCGTCGTCACCGTGCCCACGCCGTATCGCGGCACTCTGACATTGACCGCGACTGCGGTGACCGGCGGTGGCTTCGTGCCTTCGCCACCTCCGCCGGCGCCCGGCGAGCCGCGCTACCAGCAGCAGCAATCGCCGTCGGGCATCGCGGAAGACGCCGTCGGCGAGATGAGCGTCGGCTTCAATCCGAGCAGCGGCCGCTACCTGCTGCTGAGCTATCTGCGCACATCGCGCGTCACCATGCCGGAAGCGATGGCAGACGCGCTGGAGCCGCCACTGCAGCAGCCCGAGAGCTGTCCTGCGCAATGGGAAGATGTTTCGTCCCCGATCACGGCCGCGCACACCTTCGATCCGATCCTGTTCACCGATCCGCAGACCGGCCGCACTTTCGTCACGCAGCTCGCGATCGCCGCGGGCGACAGCGTCTACGCATACAGCGATGACGACGGCGATACCTGGACCCAAGGCACGCTGGCGATCACGGGCGGCCACGATCACGAAACCATCGGCGCGGGGCCGTACGTCGCCGGAAAGTCGCCGCTGCCTTTCGCTGGCGGATATCCGAACTCGATCACGTACTGCACCGCGGAGCCGTCGGCGTTCGCAACGTGCTCCCGCTCGGACGACGGCGGCGCGACGTTCGGGCCGCCGGTGACGATTTCCAGCGTGCTGGATTGTCCCGACGGCTTCTTCGGATTCATGGGGCACCTGCGTTACGGCGCGGACGGCACCATTTACGTGCCGAACGCCGACTGCAACGGCCGGCAGGTGATCGCAGTCTCCGAGGATGGCGGCGACAGCTACGAGAGCCGGGTGAACCCGAATGCGACGCCTTCGGCTCTTGATGAAGCTGGACCGCACGCCGCGATCGCGCCGTCGCTCGACGGCAGCACGCTCTATCACTGCTACGTCAACGAATCGGGCGAAGTCCACGTCTCGGTTAGCCATGACAAGGCGCGAACCTGGGCGAGCGATTCCAATATCGGCGCTCTGGCGGGCATCGCGCAGGGCGTGTTTCCGGCCGCGGTTGCCGGGGATCCCGATCGCGGCAGTTGCGCGTTCGTAGGCACGACCACGCCGGGCAACTACCAGTCGCTGGACTTCGCGGGCTTATGGCACGTCTACATTGCGACGACTTATGACGGCGGCCGGACCTGGCGCACCGTCAACGCGACGCCCGGCAATCCGGTGCAGGGTGTCGGCGGAATCTGCACGGCGGGATTCGGGTGCGGCGACAACCGCAACCTCCTCGACTTCAACGAGATGGTGATGGATGCGCGCGGCTATCCGCTCTACGCCTACGACGACGGCTGTGTCGGCGAATGCGACACGGATCCGATCCATGCTCCGACTTACGTCGCCAAGGCCGCCTTCGCGCGGCAGATCGGCGGGCGCGGCCTGATCGCGCAGCTCGATCCGGTCGAGCCTGCGGCGCCGCATCGCACCTGCCTCGCCGGCGAGCGCAACGAATCATCCGCAACCCTGAGATGGCCGACGCCGGATTCCGGTGGCGTTACGATCAGCGGCTATCGCATCTATCGCGGCACGGCGCCGGATGCGATGAGCGATATCGCCGAGGCCGGCGCGCCTGCATCGACATATGTCGACTCGACCGCGAACGACGCGACGACGTACTACTACAAGGTGAGCGCGCTCAATGCCGTTGGCGAGTCGATGCAGAGCAACGCGGTGCGGCTCGAGCCGAGCGATCTGCCGCCGCAAACTTCGCTACCACCGCCGGGCTCCAATCCGCCGGCGACGGCGATCGACGATCGCGCGCGCTTCGGCGGATCGCTCTCGCTGATCGTCCTGTTGCAGCTGCTGCTCGTGTCAGGTGCTCGCCGCCGGCACTGACGCGAGCTCATTACGCACGCGTTTCGTCTGCCAATGATCCGGACCGAGGCGCGATTCAAAGCTCCTGAGGGACTCCGCCAGTGCCTCGCGCCCTTCGCGCGGCTTGCCTTCCTGCAGCAAGAGCAGCCCTTCCACGCGGCGGCGACTCGCGATGTAAGGGTGTTCCGCGGGGACGCTGGCGAGCGCCTTGGGCGACGTGGATTTGAGCGCCTCCCAAGCCTCGTCGCGCCGGCCCGAAACCCGCAACGCATCGGCGAGCTCATCGTGCACTGCGATGACCTCTGGATCGTCGTACCCGAGGCCCGCGTCGTTGTCGGCGACGACCTTCCGCAGCGTGGAAATCGCGTCGTCGATTCGGCCGGCGCGCTGATACGCAAAGCCCAGGTACCACAGGTCGAGATGGTGCAAGATCCCTTTGCTGCCGTACTTCGCCAACGAGCGTTGCGCCTGCGGTTCCAGCAGGAGGAGGGCTTCCTGGAATCGCCCACGCTCGACGCAGAGGCGCACCCAGGCGCGCTCGACAAAACCGTACACGTAATGGTCCGGCGGCAGTTGCTTGGGTAAGTCCGCGCGGATTCCGGACAGGACCTTCTCTGCCTCGTCGTAGCGGCCGCGCCGGGTGAGCACTTCCCCCAGGATCGCGGAGTCGAGCGCGTAACGCGCGTACCCTGCGGGAAGTCTGGCTGCTTCGGCACTCACCACGTGCCGCAAGAGTCGTTCGGACTCATCGTATTCAGCAAGGTCACCCAGGATCGTCGCCAGGGTGGATTCGCGTGCCAGCAGGCGTTCATCGTTCCGCGGCACGGCGCGCTTTTCGGCCTCGACCAGCAAGCGGTACTCGACCGCCGCACTTCTCCAGTCGCCGATGGTGTGAACCAGCAAGGCCACCGCAGCCCGGGTCAGCATCACTTCGGGATGGTCGTCACCCAGGATCCTGATCTGGCGCGCGAGAACGTCCCGCTGAATCGCCAGCGCTCCCGAAAAGTCGCCCTGCCGCCTCGTTGCCTCACCGAGGAAGAAGCGTGCGCTCAGCGCCTTCTGCGAATCGCGCCCGTAGATCTTCTCGAAGAGCGCGACTGCCTTTTCCTCCTGCGCTTTCGATTCCGCCTCCATGGCGATGCCAAAGTAGGATCGCCCCAGGGAGTGATGCAGCTCGGCGGCCACCTCCGGCCGATCGGCGAACCGCTTGTCGACTTGCTCCGCGGCCGTCGCCAGCATGTCCTTCAGCGTGATGTTCGCCGTCGAGCGCTTGTCGGGATCGACGCTCGCGAGCAGATCCTGGGTAACGAAGTCGCTGACGGCTTTCGCGGTCGCGAGGTTCTTGTTGGCCTCCGCTTCCGCTGCCAACGCGCGCTCGGCCTCGGTTCGCGCTCGTTCGGCCTGCCACAACGTCGCCGCGACGCCGGCGATCACCGCGACGAGGACCAGCGCAGCCGCGGTCGCCCCGACCCGATGCCGCCGCAGGAATTTTCCGGCGCGATAGGCGAATGAATCCGCGCGCGCCAAAACGGGCTCGTGATTCAGGTGGCGCCGCAGGTCGTCAGCGAGCGCGACGACAGAGGGGTAGCGCTCGGCAGGATTCTTCTTCAGCGCCTTGAGAATGATCGTGTCGAGATCGCCGGCGAGGTCACGACGCACGCGGCTGGGTGGCGGCGGCTCAGCTTCGAGCACGAGGCGCTCGAGCTGCGAGCTCGTGTCTCCGGATTGACCGTAAGGCCGCCGTCCGCTCAACAGCACGTAGAGCACGACCCCGAGCGAGTACACATCCGTCGCCACCGTGATGGGCTGATCCGCGACCTGCTCCGGCGCTGCGAATTCCGGCGTCAGCGCGCGTCCGCCGAGTCGCGTCAACTCTGTCGCCCCGGTCTCGGCCGAGTCCCCGATCAATTTCGCGATGCCGAAATCCAGGAGCTTCACGTCGCCGGCATCGGTGACGAGAATGTTCGACGGCTTGAGGTCGCGATGCACGAGCAGATGCGCGTGCGCATGCGCGACCGCTTCACAGACCTGCAGGAACAGCTTCAGCCGCGCATCGGTGTCGACCTTTCGCTCGTCGCACCAGCGATCCAGCGGCAAGCCTTCCACGTATTCGATCGCGAGATAGAGCTGCTCGTTCGCCGCGACGCCGGCGTCGAGCAGATGGGCGATGTGCGGATGCTGGAGCTGGCCGAGGATCTTTCCTTCGCGCACGAAGCGGCCGCGCACGGCAGAGCCGGCGAGGTGACCGTGCATCAGCTTCAGGGCAACCGGGGCGTCGAACACGCCGTCGGTACGCTTCGCGAGCCAGACTTCGCCCATGCCACCGTTGCCGACAAGTCGCTCCAGTCGATAAGCGCCGAGCACGTCGCCTGGCCGCGCGCTTCGCAGATCATGCCCGGCGGCGAGCACCGGGTCCCCCGACATAAATTCGGCAGCGCCTGCGCTCGCGTCGGCCTTGAACAAGGTGAGCACCTGCGGGTACAGATCCGGCCGCGATCGCGCGAGCTCGGCCAATTCGGAATCGCGGGTCCCGGCGTCGAGCCCCAGCAACCGCTCGAACGCGCTGAACGCTTCGCGCCACGAGCCGGTTGCGGTGCCCGACATGACTACTCTTTCAGCGCCTTGAACAGGAAGGCGCGCGCTTTCTGCCAGTCGCGCTCGATCGTCGCGACGGAGACTTCGAGCGCGTCGGCGATCTGTTCTTCGGTGAAGCCGCCGAAATAGCGCAGCTCCACGACCTGCGCGCAGCGCTCGTCGATCTTGTGCAAATCGTGCAGCGCGTCGTCGAGCGCTTCGACGTCCGGATCGCGCGCGGTGCTGCCGAGATCGCGCGTCTGCAGCGTCACCTTGGTTTCGCCGGCGCCGCGCTTGGCCGCGCGCTTCTCGCGCAGCGCGTCGACGATCACGCTGCGCATGATGTGCGCAGCGTAACCGTAGAACATGCGGCGGTTCTGAGCGGGCGGGAGATCGCCGTTCTGCGGCAGCAATCGCAGATAGGCTTCGTGGACCAGGGCCGGGGCATCGAGCACCGTGATCGGCGGCGCGCCGGCGAGCTTGCTGCGCGCGAGCTTTTGCAGCTCGCCGTAGATCTTCGCGAAGAGCGCCTCGCGGGCGCCGTCCTTGCTCGAGCGAGCATCGACCAGCAGCTGCGTGATATCCCCCATTTGCGGCTTCCTAGTAAGTCGCCTGCGGGACCAGCGTGCCATAGGCAACCGGGTCGTTCCAAGGGCGGTGAGGGAATCGGCCGGGCAATTCCGTTTGCGTCAGTGAGGCGACGAGCCGGTCAAGGCAAGGGAGAACACCGATGGATGCCAATGGATTGCAGTTCACCAACGGGGCGGTCCTGATCTGGGGGTCTGTGCTGGCGCTGACGCTCGCGTGCGCGATCGGCCTGCTCGTGCTGATCATCAAGGACCGCCGGGCGGATGCGCGGACCACGGTCGCGGAAGTGAAAAAGTCGCCGGCTCAGCGCGCTTCGATCTTTCCGGTCCTCGCCAGCTCCTCGACCATCGGACGTATCGACTCGAAACCCTTCGCGCTGAAACCCTGATGGCTGTAGCGCACGACGCCGTCACGATCGATCAGGTATGCGGCGGGCATCTTAATGATCTCGTAGCGAGCTAACTCGAAAATCCATCAGGCAGTGGCGGATGGGAACGCCCGCCGTCAAACTGCATCAGCTAGAGGTCCAGGCAGTCCGAACAGCGCGTCGAGCTCACTCAATTCTGGACCTCTCAGGGACTGTGTGCAGCCCGCCGTTTTCGTCGAATGCCCGACGAGGACTAAAGCGCAACGGGCGCGCGAGACGAGAGCGGTCGTCTGAATGACCGCCCGTACCGATTTCAGCTCAACATCACACATTGCACGACCGTCCGCTCCGGGTCGTTAGCGAAATTGCGACGAGCCGCTCGAAGCGGTCATTCGACTCTTTACCCTAGACTCCTTCCGCTGAAAACAATAAGTGCAACATCATGTACGTATCGATCGGTGGAATTGATCAATGGGTGCAGATTGGCGGCAGCAAGCCCGGCCTTCCGATACTTCTTTACCTGCATGGCGGCCCCGGCGGGACCTCAGTGCCTGCATCGGCGGCATGGAAGGCGTGGGAAGAGCATTTCACCGTTGTTCACTGGGATCAGCGTGGTGCGGGTCGTACGTTCCGCAAGAACGGTGAGGCAGGTTGCGGAGCGCTCACGGTTGATCGGATGGTCAGAGATGGAATCGACGTCGCCCAATTTCTGACTCACCATCTGAGTCAGTCGAAGATCCTGGTGGTGGGTCACTCATGGGGCTCCGCACTCGGCGTGCTCATGCTTAAACGGCGTCCGGAATTGTTCGCCGCTTTCGTCGGCACAGGACAACTGGTCAACATGCGCCGCAACGAGGAGTTCAACTACCAAAGGCAGTTGGCCCAGGCGGAGCGTCAGCAGAACGATGAGGCGCTGCGAGCCTTGCGGGCGATGGGTCCTCCGCCCTATTCGGATTTCAGCTGTTTGCTCGCCTTGCGAGAGTGGACGGATCGGTTGACCGGCGGCGATGGGGACGCGTTGCAACCTCGCCCCACACCTCTGGCGCCCGACTTCACTCGTGACGATGTGCCCTCGATGCAGCAGGGTGCCGAGTTTTCGCGGCGACATTTGCTCGGCGAACTTAACGGAATCGATCTGCCCTTATTGGGAATGTCGTTCGAAATGCCGATGTTCCTGTTTCAGGGCACACATGATCAGCAGACGCCAATTGAGCTGGCGGAGGATTACTTCGCAGCGATATCGGCACCCCACAAAGCCGTCGTCCGTTTCGAGGGGTGTCACCATTTCGTGGTCATGAACCGGCCCGACCTATTCCTGCAAGCGCTTCTGACCCATGTCTCTCCGACGTTGACGAAACCGTAGCAGCCCACGTGAGGAGTGCACCTCATCTGCTCGGAATGACCGCTTTCAAGGGAACGCATCGTCCGCTTCGGGTCGAAAGCAGCCTATCTTCCTCCCGACGTCTCGCTTCGGATCCAGGCGTACCAGCGCTCCATCCCCTCGCCCGAATACGCCGACACGTTGAGCACCGTGAGCGCGGGATTCACCTGCAGCGCATTGGCGACCGCGCGCTCGACGTCGAAGCGCAGATGCGGGATCAGATCGACTTTGGTCAGCAGCATCACCGACGCCGCGCTGAACATGTGCGGGTACTTGAGCGGCTTGTCCTCGCCCTCGGTCACCGAGAACATCACGACTTTCGCGCGCTCGCCGAGGTCGAACAGCGCTGGACACACGAGGTTGCCGACGTTCTCGATCAGCACGAGCGATCGCGGCGGCGGCGCCAGCGCGTGCAGCGCGCGCTCGACCATCTCGGCATCGAGGTGGCAGCCGGTGCCGGTGTTGATCTGGATCGCAGCCGCGCCGGCGGCGCGGATGCGCAGGGCATCGTTCTCCGTCTCCTGATCGCCTTCGACGACGCTGATCGCAAGCTCGTCTTTGAGATCGCGGATGGTGCGCTCGAGCAGCGTGGTCTTGCCCGCGCCCGGCGCGCTGACGAGGTTGAGCGCCGTCGACCGGCGTGCCGCGAGCCAATCGCGATTGCGCTGAGCGATCGCGTCGTTCTTGCCGAGGATCTTCTCCTCCAGATGCAGCGTGAGCGCGTCGCGTCCCGCGACCATCCGCGGCGCGAGCTTCGATTCACCGCAACCACAGGTCACGCACATGGCTCGATCTCCATCTCGGTGATCAGCAATTCCTGGCCCGACGTCTCCTCGATCTCGAGCCGGGCGCCGGCGAGCAGCGTGTCCTCGGCGCACAAGTCGAAGCAGAAACGGATCGCCTCTGGCATCACTGCAGATTGCTTGCCGATCTGCAGCCGCACGCGAGTCACGCGACTGCCTTCGGCACGCTCGGCGACGGCTTCGACGACGCTGCGGGTGATCGCGAGCTCGTGCATCAGCAGATCCTCGGCAGCTGCTCGCCGGAGAGCAGGTCGACCATGCGCTCGCCGCCGAACGCGGTGCGCATCACGACTTGCGGACGTGCTGCATCGATCACTTCGCCGATGATCGCGGCGTCACTGCCCGACGGATGCGATCGCATCGCTTCGAGCGCAACGCGCGCGTGCGAGCGCGGCACGATCGCGACGAGCTTGCCTTCGTTGGCGAGATAGAGCGGATCCAGCCCGAGGATCTCGCAGGCGCCGCGCACGACGTCCTTCACCGGCAGCGCTGCTTCATCGACGCGGATCGAGGCGCGCGAGCGCTCGGCGAACTCGTTCAGCACGGTCGCAACGCCGCCGCGCGTGGCATCGCGAAGGCAGTGGACGTCGGGACAAGCCGCGAGCAGCGTCGCGACGAGATCGTGCAGCGGCTGGCAATCGGTCGCGATCTCTGCCGAGAGCGCGAGCTCGTTGCGCGCGAGCAGGATCGCGACGCCGTGATCGCCGAGGCTGCCGTTGACGATGACGACGTCGCCGGGCTGCGCGCGCGCCGCCGAGATGCTCAGGCCGATCGGCACGACACCGATCCCCGACGTATTGATGAACAGCCGATCCGCCGCGCCGCGCTGCACGACCTTGGTGTCGCCGGTGACGATTGCGACGCCGGCTTCGCGCGCGGCCTTCGCCATCGTGCCGACGATCCGTGAGAGGACGGCGAGATCGAGCCCCTCCTCGATGACCAGTCCGCAGGACAGGAACAGCGGCTTCGCGCCGGAGACGGCGAGATCGTTGATCGTGCCGCAAACCGCGAGCTTGCCGATGTCGCCGCCCGCGAACTCGAGCGGTGTGACGACGTAGCTGTCGGTCGTGAACGCGAGCCGATCGCCCGCGCGCGCGAGATCGGCGATCGCGATGCGCGCCTGATCCTCGAGCTCGGCGAGCAGCGGATTGTCGAACGCCGGCACGATGATCTCGTCGATCAGCCGGCGCATCGCGCGCCCGCCGCCGCCGTGCGCCATGGTCACGGCGTCGAGCGCCGCGCGCTTCGTGCGACCGCCGTCCATCACGCGCGCCTCGCGAACTGATACTGCGCGGCGCACGCGCCCTCCGACGACACCATCAGCGCGCCGAGCGGCCGCTCGGGCGTGCACGCGGTGCCGAACACCTTGCACTGATGCGGCTTGATCGCACCCTTGAGCACTTCGCCGCACTGACACGATTTTGGATCGGCGATGCGCACGTTCGGCACGGATAACTTCTTCTCGGCGTCGAAGGCCGCGAACGCGGCGCGCATGCGGATGCCGGAATGGTCGATCGAGCCGAGCCCTCGCCACTCGAAATATTCGCGGAGCTCGAACACCTCGTCCACCGCCGACAGCGCCTGCGCATTGCCGTTCTCCGGCACGACGCGCTTGTACTGGTTCTCGACCTCGCAGCGACCGTCGGCGAGCTGCTGCAACAGCATCCACAGCGATTGCAGGATGTCGAGCGGCTCGAAGCCGGAGATCACGATCGGGCGGTGATAGCGATCGGCGATGAACGCGTACGGCCCCTCGCCGATCACCATGCTGACGTGACCCGGCCCGAGGAAGCCGTCGATCACGATCTCCGGCGAATCGAGGATCGCCTTGATGGTCGGGATGATGGTGATGTGGTTGCAGAACAGCGAGAAGTTGGCGATGCCTTCGCGCTGCGCCTGCAGCACGGTGAGCGCCGTGCTCGGCATCGTCGTCTCGAAGCCGAGCGCGAAGAAGATCACCTCGCGGTCGGGATGCTCGCGCGCGATCTTCAGCGCATCGAGCGGCGAATAGACGACGCGCACGTCGGCGCCGGCGGCCTTCGCGTGCAGCAGGCTGCCTTGCGAGCCCGGCACGCGCAGCGCGTCGCCGAAGGTGGTGAAGATCACCTTGGGATCGCGCGCGAGTGCGACGCAGTCGTCGACACGTCCCATCGGCAGCACGCACACCGGACAGCCGGGACCGTGCACGAACTCCAGCGTGTCCTCCGGCAGCATCGCCTTCAAGCCGTAGCGGAAGATCGTGTGCGTATGACCGCCGCAGACTTCCATCACCTGCAGAGCACGACCGCGAGCTCGTGCGAGCGGCACGGCGAGCTTCTCGATCTCGCCGACCAGCGCGCGCGCCTTGACCGGATCGCGGAACTCGTCGGCGAAGCGCAGGCTCATCGCGCGCGCTCCGCGCCGCGATCGTCGGCGAGCAGCGTGTGCACCAGGTCCCAGAGGATGTGATAGATCGCGACGTGCGTTTCCTGCACGCGATGGATGCTGTCGGACCCGACGACGAGACAATGATCGACATCGGCCGACTTCGCCATGCGACCACCGTCGCCGCCGGCAAACCCGATCGTCGTCGCGCCGCGCTGCTTCGCCGCGGTGAACGCCATCAGCAGGTTCTCGGAATTCCCCGATGTCGAGACGCCGATCAGCGCATCGGCCTTGCCGACCTGCGCCGCGACGAGCCGCGCGAACACGTGCGTGAAGCCGACGTCATTGCCTACCGCGGTCAGCATCGCAACGTCGTTGGCAAGATCGATCGCCGGCAACGCGGGTCGGCCCGCCGTCACCGGATGCTGGAACTCCACAGCGATGTGCGCGGCATCGCAGCTCGAGCCGCCGTTGCCCATCGTGTAGAGGCGGCCGCCGCGGCGATAGACCGCCGCGATCGCCTGCGCGACGGTGACGATCTGCGCGGCGTGCGCATCGAAGAACTGCTGCTTGGCACTCACGCTGTCGGCGGCTTTCTGGCGCACCGATTCGAGCAGCGCTTGCGCGAGCTGCGCGTCGTCGCGGCGCTCGCCCGCGAGAAAGGGATAGAGATTGCCGATCGCGGGATTCTTCATCAGTGCACCTTCAGCGAGACGAGCTCGGCCTGGAGATCGCCGAGCCCCTGCAACAGCTCCAGCGTCGCGCGCGCTTCCGCCTCGTCGATGCGGCTCATCGCAAAGCCGACGTGCACGAGCACCCACGCCCCGACGCAGTCGCGCGCCGCGTGGTTCTCGTCGACGACGCACGACAGGTTCACCTGCCGGCGCACGCCGCAGATGTCGACGACGCCGACGCACGACACCTCGTCGACGATCTCGACGACTTGTCCCGGAATGCCGAGGCACATGCGATCAGTTCTCCATGGATCGAGCGGCGGCGATCACGGCCTGCCCGAGCGACAGCCCGCCGTCGTTGCACGGCACGCGGCGATGCGTCAGCACGCGATGGCCGCGACCGTCGAGCAAGCGCGTCAGCCGCTCGAGCAGCACGCGGTTCTGGAACACGCCGCCCGAAAGTGCGACGGTCCGCGAGCGATCTGTGAATCGCTCGATCAGCGCGACGACCGCATCGGCCACGCCATTGTGGAAGCGCGCGGCGATCACGCCGGCCGGAACGCGCGACGTGAGATCTTCGAGTAAGGCTTCCCACATCGGGCGCGGCTCGATGATGTTGTTCGACGTGAGCTCGAATGGATAAGCATCGTCGATCGAGCGATGCACGAGCGCTTCGAGCTCCACCGCGCCCTGCCCTTCGTAGTACGCGTGATCGCGCGCCACTCCCATCGCGGCGGCGACTGCGTCGAAGAGCCGACCGCACGACGATGCGAGCGGCGCGTTGACGCCGCGCTCCAGCATGCGATCGATGACGGCGCGCGCTTTCGCATCGACCGATTGGAGCAGCGCCGTCGACAACCCCGCGGCCACCAGATGCGCGTAGGTGTTGCGCCACGGCTCGCGGATCGCCGCCTCGCCGCCGGGCATCGCGACCGGCTTGACGTGACCGAGCCGCGTGCAGCCCGCGTAATCGGCCAGCAGCACCTCGCCGCCCCATAGCGTGCCGTCATCCCCGTAGCCGATCCCGTCGAGCGCCACGCCGAGCACTGGCGCCGCGTCGCGCGGTACGCCGTTCTCTGCGAGGCACGCCGCAATGTGCGCGTGATGATGCTGCGCGGCGATCAGCAGCGTGCCGCTGTCGCGCGCCTCGCGCGTCGCAAGCTGCGTGGACGCGTAATCAGGATGCCGGTCGCATGCGAGCACTTCCGGCGCGAACGCATGGAGCTCGCGGAGCTCAGCGAGCGCGCGCTCGTAGTCCGCGCGCGCACGCGCCTGCCCGAGATCGCCGATGTGCGGCGACAGGATCGCTTCGCCACGGCGAAGCATGCAGAACGTGTTCTTGAGCTCGCCGCCGAACGCGAGCACTTGCGGCGTGCGCTCGAAGCCCGCCGGCAACGGGATCGCCTCGGGCGCGTAGCCGCGGGCGCGGCGCACGACGCGCGCGTAGCCTGCCGCGACGCGCACGACTGAATCGTCGACGCGCCGGGCGATCGGGCGGTCGTGCTCGACGAAATAGTCCGCGATCGACGCGAGCCGCTCGTGCGCGTCGATGCGATCGATCGCCTGCGGCTCGTCGCTGCGATTGCCGCTGGTCAGCACGATCGGATGCTCCATGCTCTCGAGCAGCAACGCGTGCAGCGGCGCCGCGGGCAGCATGAAGCCGAGGCTGGTGAGTTCTGGCGCGACGGCGTCGGCGAACCCGGCGGGCGACGTGCGATCCAGCAGCACGATCGGCGCTGCGACGCTGGACAGCAGCGCAGCTTCTTCCGCGCTCACCGCGCAGTGTCGGCGGATCATTTCGAGGTCGCGCGCCATCAGCGCGAACGGCTTGCGCTCGCGATGCTTGCGCGCGCGCAGTCGCGCAACCGCGCCCGGATTGGTCGCGTCGCAAGCGAGCTGATAGCCGCCGAGGCCTTCGATCGCGACGATGGCGCCTTCCGCGATCAGCGTCGCGGCGGTGGCGAGAACGTCCGCGCAGACGATTTCGTCGCCGCTGGATTTGCGCAGCGACAAGCGCGGCCCGCACCTCGGGCACGCGATCGGCTGCGCGTGGAAGCGGCGATCGGACGGGTCGTGATACTCGCGCGCGCAGTCTTCGCACATCGCGAACGCGGCCATCGTCGTGCGCTCGCGATCGTAGGGCACGCCGCGCACGATCGACAGGCGCGGCCCGCACTGCGTGCAGTTGGTGAAGGCGTAGCGATAGCGACGCGACGAGGGATCGAGGATCTCGGCGCGGCAGTCGGCGCAAATCCCCGCGTCCGCGGCGACCGGCGCGCGTTGCGTCGAGGCCGAAGGGTCGCTCGTCTCGATGCGGAACGCCGGCGGCGCGTCGCCCGGCTCGCGTGCGAGGCGCTCGACGCTGCCGATCCGCGCGAGCGGCGGCGCCTCGTCGCGCATGCGGCGCACGAAGCGATCGAGATCGTCCGACGCGCCCCACACTTCGATCAGCACGCCTTCGGTGTCGTTGGCGACGTGCCCGCGCAAGCCGAGATCGCGCGCGATGCGCCACACCGCCGGGCGGAAGCCGACGCCCTGCACGGTGCCGCGGACGCGGATGCGCTCGGCGATCATCGCCTGGTCAGCGCCGTCCGCGCAGCGTGATCCAGGTGACCACGGCGATGACCACGAGCAGCGTGATCACCGCGAGCGGGTGATCCCAGTCGTCGAGGAGGCCGTGCGTGTGCGCGAACGGCGCGGGATGCGCATGCGCGGCGATCGGCGCGAGCAATGCAAGCGTCAGCAGGTTTCTCATGACTTCGGACTCTCCTTTTCGCGCAGTTGTTGCTCGAGCGTCAGCTCGCGCTCCTTGAGGCTGGTGATGTCGAACGCGATGCCCTGCAGGAACAGCGGCCGCCCTTTTTCGTCGCGGATGATGCGCGCGTGCCCGCGCACCCAGACGGCATGGCCATCGGCGGCGAGGAAGCGACAGTCGGCCATCCACGGGCCGCCGGTGACGAGCCCGCGCGCGAACTCGTGATTCCACGCCTCGCGATCGTCGGGATGCAGCCGCCAGTACCACAGGAATGGATCGCGCAGCCACTCCTCGCGGCTGTAGCCGAGCAGCTGCTCGATGTACGGATTGATGTAGACCTCGTTGCCGCCCTCGCCCATGCCGGCGACGAACGCGACGCACGGCAGGTTCTCGACCAGCGCGCGCAGGCGCGCTTCGGAGCGCCGCGTCTTCTCTTCCTCGCTGACCTGCGACGGCCCGGTCGATTGCGCGCCGGCGAGACCCGGCGCCTGCTGGCCCGGAGCGAGGATCGCGCCGGCCAGTTGCTCGAGGAGCGCCTGCGACCCGCCGAGATTGCCGAGGCTCGAGAGCATCTGCGTCGCGTCTTCCTTGCCGATGAGCGCGGCCCAATCGTCGACCGAGCCGGTCTCCTCGGCAGGCAATTCCGCGCCCGGCATCCACGGCGGCAGATCCTTGGTCGGGCTCATGCGGGACACCGCTCGACGAGCGACTCGACCAGCGCGACGGCGGGCTCGATCGCCGCAGCGACCGCGTCGCTCAAGCCGACGCCGGCATCGGGACCCTCGAGGCTCTGCGGCTCGCACGCGACGAGCCGCAGTTGCGAGGGCATCGCGCCGAGCTCGCGCGCGACCGGCAGCACCTGATGCAAACGGATCGCGTGACCGTCGACAGTCGGCGCCTTGGCGAGCGCATCCGGATCGAGCACGTACAGCGTGCCCGGCGCGCCGCCGCGCTGCGCGGCGTCGACGAAGATCACTGCGCCCCAGCCGGCGCTGATCTCATAGGCGAGATCGACGCCGCGCGTGCCGAAGTCGCGGACGTGCACGCCGTCGCGCTGCGGGCGTGATGCGAGCGCGCGCGCGACCGCGCAGCCGAAGCCGTCGTCGCCGAGGAAGAGATTGCCGATGCCGGCGACGAGCACGCGCTTGCTCATAGCGGCTCGACCTCGCTCGGCTGGAAGAAGAAGCGATGCCCGTGGAAGCCCTGCTCGCCGAGGTCGGCGCCCGGATCGTCGTCGAGCACCACGGCCACGTGCACGCCGCCGTCGAAATCGTGCTCGACCGCGATCACCGTCGCTTCCTTGCCGGCGAGCGCGACGTCCATGATGTCGCCGTGACGCCGCGGCTTCAGGCGCACGCGCGCGCCCTTCGCCAGTCCGACGTCGGACGTGCGCATCGCGCCGTGCAGCCGCTGCATCTGATCCGGCGGCAGCGTGTGCGCACGCTCGAGCAGCGCCCGCACGCGCGGCTCGGCGTCGGCGAGCTCGGCGACTTCGGAGTCGGCGAGCGTCTGCAGCCGCAGCATCAGCATCTCGTCGATCTCGGTGGCGTCGAACAGATCGCCGGGGCTTTCGGGCGCCACGCGTGGATAGTCGTAGAGC
>DASRHK010000136.1:0-7499 GCA_035650495.1 Nevskiaceae bacterium
GGCGACAGCGTCTACTTCTTCACCGACGGCTTCACCGAAGGCCGCGGACCCAACGGCAAGCCCCTCGGCGTCGAAGGCCTGCGTACGCTGATCGACCGCAACGCCAAGCGCGATCCGAAGGAGCGGCTCCAGCGGCTCGCATCCGCTCTGACCGAAGCCGGCGACGAGCTGCACGACGATCTCACCGTGCTCGTGGTCGAGGATCGCATCGCGACGACGAAGCCTCGCGAGCGTCGTCGCGGCCGGGGCGGCCTGCTGGTGTCGCAGACGATCCAGGCGAAGGCCAGCCAATTGCGCATCGTGCGACGCCTCGTCGAAGCTGCGGCACGTCAGGGCGGCGGTACGCAGGAGTTCTGCGCCGATCTCGCGCTCGCCGTCGACGAGGCCTGCCAGAACATCATCCGTCACGCCTACGGCGGCGAGTGCGAAGCGACGATCCAGCTGCGCGTGCGGCGCAAGCCGACCTGCGTCGAAGTCGAGCTCGTGGACTTCGCGCCCGCCGTTGACCAAGATAAGTGCAAGGGGCGACGGCTGGACGACCTGCGCCCAGGAGGTCTCGGCGTGCACTTCATGCACGCGCTGACCGATCGCGTGCGCTTCCTGCGGCCGCCCGCAGGAGCCGGCAACCGGCTGGTGCTGTCGAAGAATCTGCCCGACCGGCGTGCGCGCCGGCGAACCGAGGAGCTGGGATCGAAATGAGCGCTGCGTCGAGCTTCCGCGTGGTCGAGGAGAACGGTGCGTCGACGGTCTTCCTGACCGGCGACATCGACCTCGAGCGCTCGCCGCTCGCGCGCTCGACGCTGCTCGCCACCGTGAAGAAGGGCAAGCCGGTGATCGTCGATCTGTCGCAAGTCGAATACATGGACTCGTCCGGCGTCGCGAGCCTGGTCGAGGCGTTCCAGCGCGCACGCGCGGGCAAGATCGAATTCTCCCTGCAGCGCGTCAGCGATCAGGTGCGCAAGGTGCTCACGCTCGCGCGCCTCGACAAGATCTTCACCATCAAGTGACCGCCCGGACGTGGGTCGAGAACATCGGCCGCCTCACCGTCGAAGGCGTGACCGAGATGGGACTTGGCGCCGCGCTGCTCGCCGAATCGCTCTATTGGCTGGCGGCGGGACCGTCGCAGAAGCAGCCGGTGCGCGTCACCGCCGTGCTGCAGCAGGCGATGGAGATCGGCATCAAGGCGTTGCCGATCACCGCGGTGCTGTCGGTCGCGATCGGCGTGATGGTCTCGATCCAGGGCATCCACACGCTGAAGATCTTCGGCGCGGAAAGCCAGGTGACGCTCGGCGTCGCGCTGTCGGTCACCCGCGAGTTCGCGCCGCTCATCACCGGCATTCTCGTCGCGGGACGCTCGGGATCGGCGCTCGCAGCGCGGCTCGCGACGATGAAGATCAATGAAGAGATCTCCGCGCTAACGGTGATGGGCGTGTCGCCGGTGCGCTACCTGGTGGCGCCTGCGCTGGTGGCGATGATGATCGTGCTGCCGCTCCTCACGTGGTTCTCGGATTGCATCGGCCTTGCCGGCGCCGGGTTATACATCTCGGCGGATCTCGGCATGCAGTTCGGCGCGTACGCCGACGAGCTGCGCAACGTGCTAGCCGTCGACGACGTCATGCACGGCATCGGCAAGAGCGTGCTGTTCGCGATGCTGATCACGATCGTCGGCGTGGTGAACGGCAGCATCGTCACCGGCGGCGCCGAAGGCGTCGGCCGTGTCACCACGCGATCGGTGGTGCATGCGATCGCGGCGATCGTCATCACCGACATGATCTTCGCGTTCATCGTGACCCGATGAGCGATCCGCTCGCCATCGAAGTGAAGGGGCTGCGTGTGGAGTACGGCGGCCGCGCGGTGCTGCGCAACGTCAATCTGCAAGTGCGCGCCGGCGAGGTGATGGTGATCATGGGCGGATCGGGCTCGGGCAAATCGACCTTCCTGCGCCACCTGCTCGGCCTGGAGAAGCCGGCCGCCGGCGAGATCCGCATCCTCGGCGACGACATCACGCAGATGAGCTGGGCGCAGATGCTGGAGCTGCGCAAGAAGATGGGCGTAGCGTTCCAGTCGGGCGCGCTGCTCGGATCGCTCACCGTCGGCGAGAACATCCTGCTGCCGCTGCGCGAGCACACGCGGCTCGACGAGAGCACCATGCGCATCATGATGCGGTTGAAGCTCGACGTCGTGAACCTCCCGGGCTGCGAGGACCTGATGCCGTCGCAGCTCTCCGGCGGCATGATCAAGCGCGCTTCGCTCGCACGCGCGATCATCATGGACCCGAAGCTCCTGTTCCTCGACGAGCCGAGCTCGGGACTCGATCCGGTCGTCGCCGCGGCGATCGACGAGCTGATCCTGAAGTTGAACGAAGCGGGGATGAGCATGGTGGTGGTGACGCACATGCTGGAGAGCGCGTTCAAGATTGCCGATCGCATCGCCGTGCTCGGCGACGGCGAGGTGCTGGTGTCCGGCACCATCGACGAAGTGCGCGCGTCGAAGGACGAGCGCGTGCAGGCGCTGCTCAACCGGCGCGAGAAGCACGAGGAGCTGCCGCCGGAGGAATATCTGAAGCGGCTCACGACCCGGCCCGAGGCGCGAACGTGACCGCCTTCAAGGTCAATCTCACCGTGGTGGGGATGTTCGTGGTCGCCGCGCTGGCGACGCTGATCGTCTCGCTCGCGCTGCTCGCGGGACGCACCGGCCCGACCGACACCTACTACACCGAGTTCGGCAACGTCGCGGGCTTGAAGTACGGCACGCAGGTGCTGTTCGAGGGCTATCCGATCGGCCAGGTGCAGTCGATCGACCCGTCGCAGGATCCGATGGGCAAGGCGCGCTTCAGGATCTCGCTGTCGGTCACCCGCGGCTGGCACATTCCGAATGACAGCGTGGCGCGCTCGGTCGCGCCCGGCTTGCTCGCCGCGCAGACGATCGCCATCTCGGCGGGCAAGAGCGCAACCATGCTCGAGCCGGGCGCGACGATCCCGGGCGGCATGTCGACGAGCCTGCAGGACAGCTTCTCGTCGATCGCCGGCAACGTCGACACGCTCACCGATCAGTCGCTGATGCCACTGGTCGACAATCTCAACAAGCAGGTCACGCGGCTCGGCGTCATCATCGACACCGAGCTCGATCCGCTGGTGGGCAACGCCAATCGCTTCATGAAGACCACCGCCGATCACTGGCCGCTGGTGATGAAGAACGTCGAGAACGTCAGCGCCGATCTGGCGGTGACCAGCAAGCAGCTCGACACGCTGCTCGACGACCAGCGCATCGCGGCGATCGACCGCCTGATCGCCAATCTCGACAAGAGCGCGGCCAACATGCAGCAGGCGAGCGGGTCGCTGCAGGAGCTGATGAGCCAGAGCGGCCCCGATCTGAAAGCGTCGCTGCGCGAGTTCCGCTTCACCAGCGAGGCGCTGTCGCGGCACGCGGAATCGTTCTCGTCGAACATCGACTCCGCCGCGCTCAACCTGCAGGAGTTCAGCCGCCGCATCCGCGAGAATCCGGGATTGCTGCTGCGCTCTCCCGAAGCGAAGGAAGATCCGGCGCCGCCGTATCGGCGGAAGGAGTAGCAGAAGATGCGAGAAGACTTTCCAGGACCGTACGCGGCATGGACGCCGCGTCCGGAGCGTACATGGACGTATTCACAGCGATCCTGGAAAGTCTTCTCGCATCTGCTCGCGCTCGCTACGCTTGTCGCCTGCTCGACGGCGCCGGCTCCTCCTGAGCGCTTCTATCGCGTCGAAGCGCCAGCAGCCTCGAGCACGACGAGCCTGCAAGGCCGCATCCTGATCGAGCCGTTCGAGGCGTACGGCGTCTACAACGAGCGGCCGATCCTGTACCTCGACGCCGCTGCCTCCGGCACGCTGCAGCAGTACCACTACCAGTTCTGGGCCGAGCCGCCGGGCGTGATGCTGCGCGACGCGATGATCGCGTACCTGCGCACGGCGTTCTCCGGCGCGCAGGTGGAGTCGGCGGGCGGGCGCGCGCGCGGCGACTACGTCGTGCACACGCGGCTCAAGCGGCTGGAGCACCGGCTCGGCTCGCCGGCGCAAGCGCAATTCGCGGTGGAGTTCCGCATCGTCGACGCCACGGACAACGAGCGCGCGATCGTGCTGTTCGACGAAGTCGCGCCCGCTGCCGGGGCTTCGGTCGAAGACTTCGTGCTGGCGATGGATCAGCTGCTCGGCAAGGCGTGCGCGCAGCTCGCCGAGCGCCTGCGCGCGATCACTTCGGCTTCGCGGCCCTTGCCTTAGCGGCCTCGCGCATGGCGAGCCAGTGCAGCCAGAAGCCCTTCTCTTCGTTGAACAGCTCCTGCGCGTCCGCCGCGGGAAGCTCCTTGCCGATGCCGCTCTTGTCGAGCTTCAGGTTCGCCAGCAGGCGGCCGTGCACGTCGGTGCGGAAGACGATCGCGTCGTCCTGGCGCCGGATGCCGAGCGAGAGGTCTTCCGGGCTCTTCAGGTAGACCTGCGCGAACTTCGCGTGGTCGCCCTGCATGACCATCAGTGATTTCACCGTCGGCTGATCGCACACGCGCACGCCGAGCGCCTGGCAGATGTGCGGCGGCGTGACACCCGGCGTGCCGCCCTTTTCGATCAGCTTGGCGAGCGCCTCGAGCTCCGGCGCCGGCGGCTGCGGCGGCGCGCTCGTGCCGCAGGCGGCGAGCGCAAGCGCCATCGCGATGAGGATCGATTTGTTCAAGCCTAGATCTCCGCCGCCAGCCGCGACGCCTGGTTGATCGCGCGCTTGGCGTCGAGCTCGACCGCGAGGTGCGCGCCGCCGACCAGATGCACCGGGACGCCGGCAGCCGCGATCGGATCGTGCAGGTCGCGCAGCGATTCCTGGCCGGCGCACAGCACGATGTTGTCGACTTCGAGCAGCGTCGGCTTCTCGCGCTTCTCGCCGAAGGTGATGAGGATGCCGCGATCGTCGATCGACTCGTAATTGACGCCGCCGAGCATCTCGACCTGCTTCATCTTCAGCGTCGAGCGATGGATCCAGCCGGTGGTCTTGCCGAGCCCGGCGCCGTGCTTGGTCTTCTTGCGCTGGAGCAGGTAGATCTGCCGCGCGGGCGGCGTGATCTTGGGCTTCACCAGCCCGCCGCGCGCTTTCGCCGGATCGGCGACGCCCCATTCGGCGAGCCATTCGTCGAGATGCAGCGTCGGCGAATGACCGTCCTGCACGAGGAACTCGGAGACGTCGAAGCCGATGCCGCCGGCGCCGATCACGGCGACACGCTTGCCGACCTTGGCGTTATTGAGCAGCACGTCGATGTACGACAGCACCTTGGAATTGCCCTGGCCCGGGATGCGCGGATTGCGCGGCGTCACGCCGGTGGCGAGGACGACCTCGTCGTACTTGGCCTTGATCAGCTCGTCGGCAGTGACGTGGCGGTTGAGATGCAGCTGCACGCCGGTCTTGCCGATCATCTTGCCGAAGTAGCGCAGCGTCTCCTCGAATTCCTCCTTGCCTGGGATGCGCTTGGCCATGTTGAACTGGCCGCCGATCTGGCCGGAGCCTTCGAACAGATGGACGTCGTGGCCGCG
Organism: Nevskiaceae bacterium; assembly: GCA_035650495.1. GTDB lineage: Bacteria > Pseudomonadota > Gammaproteobacteria > Nevskiales > Nevskiaceae > DASRHK01. The sequence continues at coordinate 5,544 of DASRHK010000136.1, forward strand.
CTGCGCGAGCACCGTCGACGCCGCAAGACCCGCGGGTCCGGCGCCGACCACCGCGATCTTCTTGCGCTGCTGAGCGGGCAGATAGTTGAGCTCGGTCTCGTGGCACGCGCGCGGATTGACGAGGCACGACGCGATCTTCGCCTTGAACGTGTGATCCAGACACGCCTGGTTGCACGCGATGCAGGTGTTGATCTCGTCGGCGCGCTTCTCTGCGGCTTTCTTCACGAACTCGGCATCGGCGAGCATCGGTCGCGCCATCGACACCATGTCGGCGGCTCCGTCGGCGATGATCTGCTCCGCGACTTCCGGCGTGTTGATGCGATTGGTCGTGCACAGCGGGATCGACACTTCGCCCTTCATTTTCTTGGTGACCCAGGCGAACGCTGCGCGCGGCACCGAGGTCGCGATCGTCGGCACGCGCGCCTCGTGCCAGCCGATGCCGGTGTTGATGATCGTCGCGCCGGCCTTCTCGATCGCCTTGGCGAGCTTCACCACCTCGTCCCACGTGCTGCCGTCGGGGAGGAGATCGAGCATCGACAGCCGATAGATGATGATGAAGTCCTTACCGACCTTCTCGCGCATGCGCGAGACGATCTCGACCGGGAAGCGCATGCGGTTCTCGTAGGCGCCGCCCCACTGGTCCTTGCGGTGGTTGGTGTGCTGCACGAGGAACTCGTTGATGAAGTAGCCCTCCGAGCCCATCACCTCGACGCCGTCGTAGCCGGCGTCGCGCGCGAGCGCGCCGCAGCGCACGAAGTTCGCGATCTGCTTCTCGACGCCACGCGCGGAGAGCTCGCGCGGCGCGAACGGCGTGATCGGCGACTTGATCTTGCTCGGCGCCACCGACAGCGGGTGATAGCCGTAGCGCCCCGAGTGCAGGATCTGCAGCGCGATCTTGCCGCCTTCGGCGTGGACCGCGTCGGGAATCTGCTTGTGCTGGCGCGCGGCCGCGGACGTCGCGAGGCGTCCCGCGAGCGGCGACACCCAGCCTTCGACGTTCGGCGCGAACCCGCCGGTGACGATGAGCCCGACGCCGCCGCGCGCCCGCTCGGCGAAGTAGCGCGCCAGCCGCGGGAAGTGCTTGTTGCGATCCTCGAGCCCGGTGTGCATCGATCCCATCAGCACGCGGTTCTTGAGCGTTGTGAAGCCGAGATCCAGGGGCGCGAGCAGGTGCGGGTAAGGCGAGGCCAAGGCGGGCTCCGTGTCGTAAGGCGCGCGCCATGCGCGCGGTCGGCGCCGATTCTATCGGCGCCGGCTCACATTCGCCGGCCCGCCGCCGCGTATCCCCGGGCCATGTCATCCTTCGCCCATGAGCCAGCCCAACGCACTCGCCCGCGCGCTCGCCGCCACGCAGAAGCTGCCGGCGCCCCTGCGCCGCGCCGCGATGACCAAGCTGTTCACCTTCAAGGTGAAGTTCGCGGGGACCGGCGGCGTGAAGATCGAGGAAGCCGGCGAGGGCCGCGCCGTGCTGACGATGCGCAATCGCCGGCGCGTGCAGAACCACATCGGCGGCATCCACGCGGCGGGGATGGCGCTGCTCGCCGAATCGGCGACCGGCGTCGCCTTCGGCCTGTCGGTGCGCGATTCGCACCTGCCGCTGTTGAAGAGCATGAAGATCGACTACGTGCGCCGGGCCCAAGGTGATCTGCGCGCCGAGGCGACGCTGTCGGCGGATCAGCGCGAGACGATGCAGACGCAGGACAAGGGCGACGCGGTCGTCGCCGTGAAAGTCACCGACGCCGCCGGCGAAGAGCCGATCCGCTGCGTGTTCGTGTGGGCGTGGGTGCCGAAGAAGCGATGATCAGGAGAGCGCTGCTGTTGCCGCCCTTCGTTCTGGTCGCCGCGTGTGCGAGCGTCGCGCCGGGCGAAGACGAGAAGGGCAAGGCCTACTTCGAGCCCGCGAATCAGGTGCTCGACGCAGTCCAGGCCTACAAGAAGGATCACGGCCGCTATCCA
>DASRHK010000137.1:0-2360 GCA_035650495.1 Nevskiaceae bacterium
ATTCGGCGGCGGCGCGCACGTTCGCGAGCACGTGATCGGCGCGCGCCTTCTTCACCGGATCGGCGAGCTCGGAAGAGAAGCGCTGCAGCGCGACGCCGTCGATGCCGCGATCGCGCATCCACGCGAAGTGCGCGCGCACGACGTTGGCATTCTGCGAGGAGAACAGCTTGAGCGTCGTGCCGTCGGCGCGGAGCAGTCCGGTGTCGCACAGATCGCTTGCTGCGATCGTGCTGGTCGCGGGCAGGAGATCGACCGTGAGATTGACTGGCGCGACGCGCTTCAGGAACCAGTGCTGCCAGACGGTGTTGCCCTGGAAATCGCCCGGGCAACCGAACCAGCCCTGATAACCCGCGAGCACTTTTCCGGAGAGCGCATTGGACGCCGGCACGCTCGCCGGCGGAGGCGTCTGACTGGTTGGCTCCGGCGGAGCCGACGCGGACACGCCGCCATCATCACCAGCGCCGCCGCATGCAGCGATGGCGGAAACGAGCAGCGCGAGCGCGACTGAGCGCGCAACGCGGAAAAGCCCCATGAGTGCCCCCCGGCAGAGGCACGCACGATAGCGCGGTGCATCGACCGCGCGACACTACAAGTAAGGTTTATCGGTTTTTGATGACGTCGGCGACGTTGCGCGGCGGCGATCTGTCGCCGCCTCGCAACAGTTCTGCCGCCTTGCCGGTGATCTCGAGATAGTAATCGCTGGGCACGTTGCAGCCGCCGCCGGCGAGCGGGACCAGCGATGCGCCGGCGGGGAACTGCTTCGGGTTCGTCACCGCCGGCTGCAGCGCGGTGCCTTCGTCGAATTCGTCGAACATCGCGCCATAGATCATGGTCACGCCGGCTTTCAGCAAGCGCGCGTACTGGTGCCAGAGGAAGTCGCCGCACTGTCGCGGCGTCTTGTTCAGCACCGCGTTCTGCTCCTTGCCTTTGCTGTGCAGCAGATTGCGCGCCGAGTAGCCCGGGAAGGTCACCGGCATGTACTGCACGCCGGCTTTCTTCGCTTCCGCGAGATCGGGGATGACGATCTCCTGCATCAGTGCGTCGGCGGCTGCGTCGTCGTCGAAGCGACCGACGAGCCACGGGCTGATCACGTCGTAGCTGCGATAGATCGACGCCCATGCCTTGCCCTTCTTCGAGTCCTTGTCGAGCGTGCGCCAGTGCGTCGGCACGCCGCCGATGACGTACGCGGCCGGCACACCGTCGCCGCCTTTCTTGAGCGCCCGGATCAGCGCGGCGACATCATCCGGATCGCCCGGACGATCGCCGAGACCGAAGCCCCACAGCTCGACGACCGGCTTGCCGTGATCGCGCCAGTACGCGGGACTCTGCGTGACGCCGCCCTTGGCGAGCGCGCGCCAATCGTCGAGCAGCGTCTGCACCACGATCTTCGGGCCGGCGCCGGAGATGTCGTAGGTGATGAAGAACCTGCGGCCCGTCTTCTCCGCGGCGCTCTTCACCAGATCGAGCTGATGATCGTGACGATCCTTGTTGGTCGGCTCGGTGAGCGCGGTGACGAAGCGCTGCAGCGCGACGCCGTCGATGCCGTGCGCCTGCATCATCGCGAACTGCGCGTTGACCACGTCGGCGTTCTGCGAGGAGAACAGCTTGAGCTCGCTGCCGTCGGCGGCCTTCAGGCCGGTCGCGCACAGCGCGGACTCGGGAAGGCTCGCTGGATCCGGGACCAGATCGACCGTGAGGTTCTGCGGCGCGACGCCGTGCAGGAACCAGTGCTGCCAGGCCTTGTTGTCCTTGTAGTCGCCGGGACACCCGAACCAGCCTTGATAGCCCAGCACGATCCTTCCGGTGAGGCCGTCGTCGGCCGCGTGCGCGAGCGACGATGCGAGCAGCATCGCGATCAGGCTGATGCGGGCCCTGGAGCTCATCGCGTTGCGAGCTCGCGCAACACGTCCTGCGCCTCTACGCCGTTGTGACTGCGCGTCCATGTCACGCCCTCGCGGATCAGCTTTGCCGGACAGCCGGCGATGAGCGCACGTCCGGGGAAGTCGCCTTTCACCACCGAGCCCGCGCCGAGCACCGAGCCGGCGCCGATCACGGAATCGGCGAACACCATCACACGCGAGGCGATCCAGACGTGCGGCCTGAATTCGATGCGGGGCGAATCGGAATAGTTCAGCGGCGTACCCGTGGCGGCGTCGATCAAGGCGTGGTTGTCGCCGACGTGCAGCGACGCCTGCGCGAACATGCAGTCCTCGCCGATCACCAGCGCTCCGCCCGGATTGACGAAGGCGTCGACGCCGTTGGAGGTGACGCGATCGCCGATGTCGACGCTGCAGCGGCCCCACAGGCGCAGCGTCCATTCGCCGGTGCAGTCCTTGCCGACGCGCACTTGCTGGTGCGAA
>DASRHK010000138.1:0-2924 GCA_035650495.1 Nevskiaceae bacterium
GCCTTCACCGGATCGATGTCGAAGCCGATCACCTTGAGGCCCGCCTCGGTGAACCGCAGTGCGAGCGGCAGGCCGACGTACCCGAGTCCCCAGACGCCGATGACGGCGGATCGATCCTCGAAACGCGCGACGGCCTGTTGCGCCAATGCGCGCGTCCTCGATGCAGTGGTCACCGGAACTTGCTCCCCGCTGTTGCGGCCTCAAGGGACGAAGCTTATAGGAACCTCTGGCCGATTCTCCACGTGCAGAATCGGCCAGAGGTTCCTACACTGTCGGCCCGGTCGGAGGCACTCATGAGCGAAGCGCGGACGTTCGACTACATCATCGTCGGGGGCGGCTCGGCGGGATGCGTGCTGGCGGATCGTCTGAGCGCCGGCGGCTCGGCGCAGGTGTGCCTGATCGAGGCGGGCCCCCGGGACACGAGCCCGCTGATCGCGATGCCCGGCGGCGTGATCGCGCTTCTGCGCAGCAAGCTCTACAACTGGCAATTCTGGACCACGCCGCAGACGCATCTCGACGGTCGCGCGCGCTACTGTCCGCGCGGCAGGACGCTCGGCGGATCGTCGAGCATCAACGCCATGGTCTACATCCGCGGCAATGCCGCCGACTACGATCATTGGGCGAGCCTCGGCAACACCGGCTGGTCGTATCGCGACGTGCTGACGTACTTCCGCTCGACCGAGAACCACGAGCGCGGTGCCGACGCTTACCACGGCGTCGGCGGTCCGCTGAACGTCACCATGCCCGACCAGAAGAGCGTGCTCTCGCGCGCCTTCGTCGCGGCGGCGGAGCAGGCAGGCCATCCGCACAACGACGACTTCAACGGCGCGACGCAGGACGGCGTCGGCATGTACGAAGTGATGCAGAAGGGCGGCCAGCGCTGCAGCAATGCGCGTGCGTTCCTGCGCGAAGCCGAGGCGCGGCCGAACCTCACCGTGCTCACCGACAAGCCGGCCACCCGCATCCTGTTCGAAGGCAGCCAGGCGGTCGGCGTTCGCTATCACGACGACGGCCGGCTCACTGATCTGATCGCGCGCCGCGAGGTGCTCGTGTGCGCGGGCACGATCGGCTCGCCGCATCTGCTCAAGCTTTCCGGCATCGGGCCGGCGGATGAGCTCGAGCGCTTCGGCATCCCCGTCGTTGCCGATCTGCCGGGCGTCGGCGAGAACCTGCAGGATCATCTCGACATCCTTGTCTCGGTGCGCGACAGGACGCGGCTGTCGATGAGCTTCAGCCCGCTCTCGTTGTTCCGCTCGCTGTGGGAGCTCGCGAAGTACGTATTCGCCAAGCGCGGCGAGTTCACCAGCAACGTCGCCGAGGCCGGCGGCTTCATCAAGTCGCGGCCCGAAGAGCCGATCCCCGATCTGCAGATGCACTTCGTGCCGCTGCCGAACGCCTATCACGCGCTCGAGCTGTGGCGGCTCTTCAAGTACGCGTTCACCGTGATGATCTGCGACCTGCGCCCGCTGTCGCGGGGATCGGTCACGCTCGCGAGCGACGATCCGCTGGTGCCGCCGAAGATCGATCCGAATTACGGCGCCGAGGCGCGCGACCTCGACAAGCTGGTCATCGGCATCAAGAAGGCGCGCGCGATCCTCGAGCAGAAAGCGTTCGATCCGCATCGCGGCGAAGAGCTCGAGCCCGGCCCGGACGTGCAGAGCGACGAGCAGCTGCGCGACTGGGTGCGCACGCATGCGGAAACGGTTTATCACCCGGTCGGCACCTGCAAGATGGGCGTCGATCCGATGGCGGTCGTCGATGCGCGCCTGCGTGTGCGCGGCGTCACGGGCCTGCGGGTGTGCGACGCGTCGATCATGCCGACGCTCGTCGGCGGCAACACCAACGCGCCGACCACGATGATCGGAGAGAAGGCTGCGGCCATGATCATGGAAGACGCTGTCCGCGAGCCGCAGTACGCGGCGGCGGCCTGATGCGGATCGTCGTCGCCGGCGCCGCGGCGGCGCTCGTCTCCGGATGCGCGCTGTTCTCCGATCGCAGTCAACCGGTCATCGTCACCGAGCTCGAGCGGATTCCCGCGTGCAGCGCGCCGGGGCAGGGACCGGAGCCGAAGATCCATTACTTCGAGGCGGCGGCGCTGGTGAACCAGTGGCAGCAGCGTCACGGTATTCCCGCGACACCGATCGACGCCGTGGTCGACGGGCCCTTCGTGCTCATCGAGCTGGGGGAGCCCGGGCCGCAAGGCAACGGCGTGCTGGTCAGCCGCAACGCGGTGTTGCACTCCGGCAAGCGGCTGGTGCTGCAGAGCACGTTCTACGGCGCGCAAAGCGCTGGGCCGGAGCAGCCTCCGTGCGTATTGCTCGCATTGCCGCCGCGGCACTACAAGGTGATCGAGCTGTACGATCAGGAAGGCGCTCTGCGCGCCACGACGTCGTCAATCGAAGAAGTACCGGGCAACGAGGACAAGCCGGTACTGCAAGAAGCGCCATCCCCAGAGACACCGGCGCCAGCCGAAGCACCCACTCAACAAGAGACACCCAAAGAGGAGCAGAACCAATGAAGCGGTCAGCCTGGATGCTGTTGCTGTGTGGGATCGGCTTTTCGGCGCACGCCGCCGCGCCGGCGGAAGTGGTCGAGAGCTATCACAAGGCGCTGGCGGCATCGGATCAGAAGGCTGCGCTCGCGCTGCTCGCCGATGATTTCGACGTCTTCGAGCAGGGCTTCGTCGACGCGTCGCGCGCGGACTACCAGAAGGGCAGCCTCGCGCACGATGTCGACTTCGCGTCGAAGACCAAGCGCGAGGTGCAGAGCCAGCAGGCCGGCGGCGACGACAGCGTCGCGTGGGTCGAGACGCTGACGCGCACCCGTGGCACCTACGAGGGCGGCGCGGTCGATCTCTCCGAGGCCGAGACGGCGATCCTCAAGAAGGACGGCGCCGACTGGAAGATCGTGCACCTGCATCGCTC